>CAYHBN010000019.1:0-19541 GCA_964354865.1 uncultured Candidatus Peribacteria bacterium | reverse complement strand
GTCTTGAATCTACGGGATTGAAAATAAATAACCCTAATGCGACGAGGGGCTGTGGTTGCGGAAAGTCATTTGGGTGATTAGGGAACCTCAGAGGTTCCTTAGAAAAGTCTGGATGTTTTCCCACGAAAGCTTGATCGACATTCGCGGCATCGGCTCATCTTCGACGTCATCGAAATCGGTGAGAGACTCGACGCCAAGGGCTATTTGTTCGGCAAAATCGGGGTGCTGCAAAATTGCTTTTTTAACGAACTCATCGAGACTCAGTGAATATTTTTTGAGGTAACAACACAGGTCGATAATATTTTGCTTATGGAGCTGCTCACCCATTTCAATGAGCGTCATGACGGCGAGATCATCGACATGCATGACGGGAATATTTTGGACGAGTATTTTTTCGTGCGCAGGAATAAAACTGGAATGTACATTAAAACGCACCGAAGCCCCACGAAAGTGGGCATTTATACTCGTACCGACTTCATACTCATCTTCATTGGCATCGATGTTAAAACGGCATTTTTTAAGTTCTCTCTGTAATTTTTCTACGTCGACCGATTCGGCATTCACGTAAAACTCAAGGTCGTCTGATTTTCTATGGCCGAGTTGCAGTGACCACGCAGCGCTACCGGCCAAGTACCAGCCATCTTCACGAATCCATTTTTGTTCGCTCAATACGTCGAATGCGCGCCTGGGTGCGCGCTGGAGGGAGTCTAAAAATAAAGGTGTTTGCATACTATATTTGCAGGAATGGCTTTAATATGGGAATTATAACACTCGTCATTTTGGTCTAAAGAGCATCATTTCATAAATAATTAATAGTTAGTTCATATTCATGTGGTATAAAGCCGAAATATGAAAAACTACAATGAATGGAACGACCTAAAAAAAGACATTGAGATCAACACAAAACGCATAGCAATATGCCATGAACGTGAAATTTGGTGGTGTTCCATAGGAATAAATGTTGGCGATGAGCAAGATGGCAAGAATGGACTCTTTGAGAGGCCAGTTCTCGTGCTTAAAAAATTCAACAATCGGGTTGCATGGGTAATGCCACTAACTTCAAAAAGAAAAAATGGAATTCACTACTACGAGATCAACCTGAAAGGGAAAAACGTTACCATTATACTTTCTCAACTGCGGCTTATTAGCATTTTGAGATTCAGACGCCTTATGGGTAAAATATCTCAATTTCAATTTGAAAAAATTAAGAATAGGCTCATTGAACTGATACGATGAGTTTAACAAAAAAACGGAACCCCTTTCGGAGTTCCTCGATTGGACTAAGGGCCATTTGTAATTTGAATCTACTACACTTTGAGAAAAACATCAAGCACAAACCGCCAATTTATGGTATAATTCAAAGATGGTTTTTAATAAAAATAAAAAAGAAGATGAAGAGGATTCGCTCGCTGAAGGAGTGGAAACTGCAGGAACATCAGTGAGTACTCCAGAAAAAAAACAGAGCGGTTTTTCTCGACTGCTTTCTTGCCTGCCTGGTTCGCGCGTACTCACCCCACTCATTCTTGCAACGGGTATCGGTACACAAGTACAAACCGCAATGGCACAAGAGACGCATTCTCAATACGCGACTCTTGCGTCGAGCATGTCGACTGACCACGTTGAGAGGGGCAAAGCTCCAAGTGCCGAAGAGATTTCGACGTATTTTGAGAATCATAAATCCTCAATATTCAAAAAATTAGATGCTTCAAGTGACGACAAGAAAACGGTGAGAGAAATAAAACAAGCGATAGAGTTGCTTGCCAATAATAACCGTACACACACCGTCATTATTACCTCGGGCGAGCTGGGGCATAAGGCATTGGCGCAGTATGCCGGGCTCACCCACACGATAAAAATACCGAAAAATTTCAATGTACACGATGCAGCTCACCAAAGTAATCTTATTCATGAGATTGTACATGCGTTGCAAGATGGCCTCATAGTTGAGAAAGCCCAAAGCGACCACTCACTTGGTCAGAGACGAGATGCATTTTGGAATACGAGTGGAACCGAAATCGCCGTTGCGGAACACGAACAAGCGGCGATCGAAGTGGCAATTGCCTATGTGAATTCAATGACAGATGGAGCGCTTGAAAAAGCGGTAAACGACTATGGTGATTTTGCCGAGTATAAAGTCCAGGCTAAAAAAGCGCTTCAAAAAAAGGGAGTAAAACAGAGTGAAAGCATAGACTCAATCATACATCGCTCCTATTTCTACTACGGGCTCAAAAAGGAGTGGCCATACTTTATTCAACACCTCTACGGATGCAACGTTGGCGCTGTGCTGTATTCCGACTCATTCGTTAAAATCGGAAAACCTGACGCTCAAGCCTGTGAAGACCTTAAAAAGGATGGCGGAATGTGATGAAAAATGGTATAATTAAGAGCGTAAAATAAACAATAAATAAATATATATGAGGAATTTATATTGCTCGTTTAGAGGGTGTGAACTAGGGGGAAGGATTGTGTATAATCATGGAGAAGAAGTATATCGAATAATAAAAACTGATACGGGTACTGGCGAAGTAAGCGAGACTGAGGAATCAAAAAGGGTTAATGACGAAAAAAGAAAACTAACGTTAGAGAATCAAAAAAAATACGACAATGGGGTAAAAATCGATGAGATCAAGCCAACTTTTATTGCTATTGCAAATAGAGTTAACGATTTAGTTAATGGAAATAGCGGGGCAATACTGAATGCCGAAAAGGCTAGAGTGATAAACTCATTGATACCAAATATTCAAGGTGCAACTACTCTTGCTGAACTTAGAGCTGCACTTACTCTCATCGTTGATAATTTTGCCGATACGCAAGAAACCGCCAATGCGATAAACTTCAAAATAAATATCGCGATCAATACAAATGATTTAAATAAGGCATTTATATCTTTAGTGCAGAAGATGAACTTAGACGTCAAAGGGGTAACAAGTTTTGATAAAAATGGGGCAAAGGCCTTTGTCGACACGCTCATTGTGCATTACATGAATCTCCATCCCGGAGAAAATACTCAAACAGAGAGGGATGATGATACACAGATAAGCTTAGAGGCGTTTTATGACTCTTTAGAAAATGATGATGACCCAAAACGTGTCAAAGAAAAATTAAAAGAGGCTGTTGAAAAAATTGCTTCGGATCTGGATCTGAGTGATGCTCAGCAAGAAACAGCTAAATCCAAGATCAATGCAGCTATCACTAACGCGGACATTAAAAATGTGTTGACCTATATACTCCAACCGACGGGTGAAAAAAATGGAAAGAAAACTCGAAGAATGACGCTTGGCGCCAGTGTAAGTGATACCACTGTCACCCCAGACGACCCACGCGTAGAAAGACGCAGAATGGAAACTAAAGTTGAGACTATCAGAGATGATGAGAAACAAAATGCCCTCGCCGATGGCTATTCAGCGGAATGGAATACTATCAAAGAGCTGAAAGTAAACGATGATATAAAAGGACACACGCTCACTCCAAAAAAAAAGGAAGAAGTTCAATTCCGTGATACAAGTGGGAAAAAGATACGTCCGCTTACAAAAGAAAGAACTATTCCCCTGGTAGCAACTGGAAACATTAAAAATGTAGTTAATATCGATTTTGCCGAGGTGAAATCAGGTGACACAATGGGGTACGTTGCGCTTCACAAGATGGACCCCGGAGCAAAAGTTGAATCTGCTCCTGTCGCCCCAGAAGCCGCACAAGTACAAGCTACTCCCGCTGCACCCTCCCCAACTCCTGAGGCCCCTGCCGAAGCACCAAAAGACATAGAAGTACGAACTGATTTTAATCCTGCTGCATCTCTCCCAGAAGCACTTGAGCACCCTATAAAAATGACTGCTGAGGAATTAGCAAGCGCCATAAATACCATGACCAGCGGCGTCAAAAATGGGATGTATCCATTTATCGACAAAAAGTATGGAACCGTAACCAGCGCTGATGGAAAAAGTGAATCCTTCCCAAATATTAATCTAAATAAAATCAAAGAGATCATAAATGCAGATGGTACACGTGTTGTTGGATACATTGAAAAGCAGGAAGGGAATACCGTTACGTATATTTCTCAAGGAGGAGTGAGACAAGATGCCACCGTTAATACTTTAGATGTTTCTAACTACAGTGATCCGGACAACAAACCAAATGAAGCCCTCGGCGCTGCACGAGTTGCCTATTTGGCGAATTTGTACGAGGTGCTCAATGGATTCGTTACGGCCAAGAGAAATGAAAACGTAAAAGAATATCAGGCGAATACACATAAACTTACGTTGATCACTGATCACGATCGATCCGTCTATTACCCAAAAGACATCGGTAATACACCGCTATTACAATTGGGGAAATATTCTAATGGGACAACACTCGCCGTTGTTGCGGTTGTTTCAAAAGAAGAAACGGATCCAAAAGATAAGGCGAAGAAAATAGATGTAGTTTACTACGAAGTGATCGATGAAAAAGGAGATCGCTCATACATAAAACCTAATCCCACTGAAATAGCAGCTGTCGAACCTGCTAGTGTACAGCCCCTTACTAATGATGACGAAAACAAACCAGAAGCCCCAAAGACTCCAGAAATCCTTACCGAGGACAGATATCATGCAACCATCAATGAAATTCCGAAATTAATATTGGGAAAGAAAGATATATATAAAGGAACTGGAATATATTTGGCTTTGCACCCCCTAGCGTATTCTACCGATGTTGAAACCGACGATAAAGTTCTTTCCGACGAACTAAATCGTATTTTGCCAACTGCGAATATTGATCTAGCTCGCATTCGCCCAATACCTACGGGTGGTAAAGAACCTACAATTGGGATGGTGATCGAACAAGATCTCAAGGCGGGTACGCTTATATACCTTTCCACTGAAGGAAAAAAAGAACCATTAACCTTGCCAAAAGGTGACGACAAAGATTACATGAGTACCGAAGACTGGACTGAAGGAGATTTGAACATGAAAAATGCACGTACACAGTTTTTGCGAGACTTATATGGCAACCTAAAGGCTCGTATTGAGTTCGGACAAAAGGAAAGACTGAAAATATATGAAAATGCGCCTAAATTTACGGTCACAGCAGAATCTATTCAAACTTTCAAAACGGTAGAAACAAGAATCGAAGAAGGAACTAAAACTAGAAAAGACAAGCCTGATGCTGAGCATGGAAGCAAATCGCTATTAAAAATCGAATTAAGCTCTACCCCTACGGCCAACCAATACAAAGCCGGCGAAAAACTGGCCGTTATTGGGAAAGTTGAGGGTAAAAATGAATATAGAGTTTTAGATGCGCAAGGAAGAAGTGCATATATAAAGTTAGATGAAACACAAGCCGCGATGATCGGAAAAGACCCAGTTCAGGTAAGTAGCCCCCCACCAGCTAAAGATGGAGAAGCCCTGAGCACTGTTGCATAGAGTCCTAGTAAAATAATCCCCAAGTATTCACATCAATTAAAACGATCGGCGCTCGCCTTAGACTCGTGCCTTCAGCAGAAAAATGGTGTCGTCTATAAGTTTCGCGCGCACCCAGTCTTTTTCTCCCGGAAGTTAACTTTAAGCTAAGTTGCAGTTCAGATATCGTGTATTTTTAACATTCGGCTGGTTTTTTACGCTGTATGAATGTATACTGGAAATAAGAAATAGTCTTATTCCCGTATCACATAAAATGCCTACTTCCCTGATAAAAGCCATTCAGTCGAAAAAATCGGTTCTAACTAGAACTGACCTCGCTCTGGCGTGGAACGAAACCGAATCTACCCGTCTCAATTCAAAAATCGCCTACTACGTTAAGACTGGAGGACTAAAAAAACTCTCACGCGGGCTTTTTGCGAAAGATGCAAACTATGATCCTAAAGAGTTAGCAACGAGCATATATGTACCATCGTATTTAAGCTTCGAAACGGTACTACGTGAAAATGGCGTAATCTTTCAACACTACGATTCATTTTTTGTTGCTGCGCGGTGGTCGAAAAAAATCCAAATTAAAGAAAATTCATTTATTTTCAGAAAATTAAAGGATTCAATCCTCTATGACACACGAGGAATTACTAATTCAGGAACATATAGCGTTGCCACGACCGAACGGGCATTTTTAGATATGTTGTACCTTTTTCCACGGTATTATTTTGATAATTTGCGATCACTCAACTGGGAAAAGTGCTATGAGTTACTGCCCCTGTATAACAATCTCCAACTTGAAAAACGACTAACCTATTACGAAAAAAACTATGCTTAACAGAGAAAAACATCAGGTAATTATGGGGCGAATCCTCCACGACATTTATACAGACATTACACTCGCTCCTCATCTTGGTTTTAAAGGTGGAACATGTGCACTCTTCTTTTACAATCTTTCACGTTTTTCTGTTGATCTAGACTTCGATCTTTTGAATGACAGTCCTAAAATTAGAAAAAACGTCTTTGAAAAAATCATAAAAATTGCTTCACAATACGGAGAGATTAAGGATAAACAGGCTAAACATTACACTCTATTTGCACTGCTTTCGTACGGTACGACAGAACGAAATATTAAAATTGAAATTAATACGAGGACATTTTATGAAAATATTTTGGTATATTATGAACCAAAAGAGTATCAGGGAATTTCGATGTTGATTGGAAAAAAAGAATATCTTTTTGGCAGCAAGCTCGCTGCACTAACATCACGTAAATCGCTTGCCATGCGCGACGTATACGACATACATTTTTTTGCAAAAAACAATTGGGACATAGACACTGATGTCATTAAAATTCGAACAAACAAAAGCGTAAAAGAGCATTTGAGCGACTGTATCTCGTACATTGAAACTATTAAGGAAAAAGAGCTGCTTAGTGGCTTGGGCGAATTAATCACAGACAAAGAAAAAGTGTGGATTAGAAATAATCTGATCAAAGAGACTGTTTTTTTGTTGAAGAATTATGCGAATGCGATTCAAAGTTGATAACTGATGGGAAGGCGCAGTTCACTCGCCCTCCCACATTCTCCACGCTTTGCAACTCAAAGTACGCCGTGAGCTATTTGAAGGCTGCGCTATTTTTGGTAGATTTGGGGACTGATAATTTGCGTAGGATAAAAGGTGTTCGCGCGAACACTCAACTGCAATAAAATTGATCGGCTGTAAACCAATGAAAAACTTCTCAATAGAATTCGCACAGGCAAAAACACTCATCGAACAGGCCAAACACATTGTGATTATTTCACACCGCGGCCCCGATGGCGACGCCGTGGGTGCAAATTTAGGGCTTAAGCTCGCCCTCATTTCACACTTCGGTAAAAACCCCGAGCACGTCGTGAGTGCGTGCGTTGATCCCACTCCGACGTCGAGTCACTTTCTAAAAGGAGTTAAAGACTACGTACGCGATTTTAACTTAGGCGACGAAAAGGCCGATACGCAAAATGAGGCCGGCGCAAAAAACACCGTTCCCGACCTACTCATTTCGGTCGACTGCGGCGCTTCGAACATGGTGAAATTTGGTGAAACAAAACCAACACTTTTTTCGGGAAAAATTCCTTTTATAAATATTGACCACCACTCAACAAATGACAATTTCGGGACACTGAATATTGTAGATCCACAGGCGGCTGCGGCGTGTGTGATTGTTTATAATTTTTTAATTTTCTGCGGTGTTACGCTCGATCGACATATGTCGACAGCGCTATTACATGGCTTGTACTTCGACACGGGCTCATTCATGCACTCCAACACCACTCCCGAAGTTTTGCAGATCGCCTCAAAGTTAATGTGGAGGGGCGCCGACTACAAAACGATCGTGAGAAATCAGTTTCACACCATGCCCGTTCGACAGCTGAAACTTTTCGGGCGCGCATTTGAACGAACGAAAGTAAATAGCAAGGGCGTGACCGTTTCGACACTCACCGCACAAGATTTTAACGAGACCGGCGCGCTGAACGAAGACACCAACGGCGCGATTGATTATCTGAACTCGGTGCCCGAAGGCAAACTGGCGTGCTTATTGTACGAAGACCGCAAGGGCTTGCTGAAGGGATCTCTGCGCACCATGACCGACGATGTAAACGTTTCAAAACTCGCGGGAATGTTCGGTGGTGGCGGCCACAAAAGAGCATCGGGGTTTGCAGTACCGGGGAAATTTGAGATGAGCGAGGAAGGGGTGAAAATCAGCGGGGATTCCAAATAACATACGTTACTTATTTTTTCTTTGATCGCTTCTTTTTTGATTTGAGTCTCAGTTTTTTCAGGTACGCAATAGCCTCAACTGCCTCCATAGGTCCAGTAACATTTATTCCTCTTTTTGCTTCATCAGAAGCCTTAAGAATAGATAATTCTTGTTTGAGAGTCATTCCATTTTCAGTGATAATCGTGAACGGAATACCCTTAACATGTATGACTTTTATTAAAAACAGCTTGATCGCCGTGCTCAGATCTAAGCCAAGAGCATCGAGAATTAACTTTGCCTTAGATTTTATCTCCTCATCTATTCTAATTTGTAATGTCGTCATAGCATGAGTATACCAGACTGTAATGACAATGTCACTACATAGAAAAATAACTCCCTGAAGCGTATACTAAAATCATGAACACTCCTCACACCGAACCACATGCAAAAAATCTTGGCGGACTTTTGAAAGAAACAGTATTCGGATTTAACGACGGCGTAGTCTCGACCTTCGCCGTTATCGCGGGATTAAGCGGTGCGGCGACAGATCACAAAACAATTTTGCTCGCGGCACTTTCGACACTTTTGGCAGGAGGTTTTTCAATGGGGCTCGGCACGTATCTCGGCTCAAAATCTGAAAAAGATTTATACGAAACCGAACTTGCACGTGAAAAATACGAGATGAAACATATGCCCGAAATTGAACGCCAAGAAATTATCGATATATATTCTGCAAAAGGATTTAAAGGAAAACTACTCGACGATGTCGTGAATCACATCGTAAGCGATCACAAACTCTGGCTCGACACCATGATGCGCGAAGAACTCGGCTTTGCAGAAAAACCGCCGAATCCAGGCTTAAACGGAGTCATTATGTCTGTGGCGTTTATAGTAGGCTCACTCATTGCAACGACTCCTTATTTTTTTCCTGCAGGTACGCCAATCAGTGGTGGCATTTTAAACGGAATGAGCACCACATTTGTTTATTCTCTTGGGGCGGCCATTTGCGCGCTCCTCATGATTGGTGGACTCAAGACCTATTTCACCCGCAAGAATGTGGTAATAAGCGCCCTTGAAACACTCGCAATAGGTGTACTTTCGGCGGTTGCTACCTATGCAACAGGATTATTGTTTACCTGAAGCCCACGAGATTGTGCGCGCATTGAATCCTCTATTCGTGGCTTTTTGAGCCGTTTTTTGGTATACTAGGGACAAATAATAAAACAAAACTATGGGAGCGGAAATGAATGAGAATTCGCAAAATAGTCCACCACCAATGCTGGAGCGACCACTGTATGTTTTAAACGAAGACGCTCAAAAAGAAGTTGATACACGGCAAAAAAGTGTTTTTAAAATAACAGGCAAGGGAATTTCTGCAACGGAAGCGTTGTCGAGAGTAAGCAAGGACGCCGATGAAAGTAGAAAACAAGCGGAACAAGAGGCTGATCGGGTAAAAGTAGATGGCTGGGAGATGATGCGCTCACGCATGGCGGCAATTGATGCCCTTGGTAAAAACATTGAAAGTGCTATTGGATTATTTGATGGGAAACATGCTGATGCACTACGCTCCCAGTTTAAGATGATTACTGAGTCATCTGGCGATGACAAATCTTTAAAGAACCTTAACACCGAACAAAAATTCGAAGGACGCCCAACAACAGATCAATACCCAATCGGGGTGCATAACACTCCACGGTTCAATGAGATGATGAAAAATTTGGCGCAATACATTCGCCCCGTTCTCGAAGAAGAAGGAAAAAAATGGGAAGATATCTGCGGCGATAATCAAGTACTAAAAGAAGCATTTATGCATGAACGCGCTATTGGCGCAGCACCCGAAGCGGAACGTACGGCTGAAGATATTCGAGCAGCGAACAAGCGAGATGATTATGTTACCCTCGCACGAGAGCTCAATAAATTTCACGGCATATTCAATGCGAGTGCACTTGATGGGTACAATCTTTCGAAGGAGATGAAAAATGCTGTTATAAAGCCATTTGAAGTGACTGACGATGACAAAACAAATATGCTATCGATGATGAAAAATTCCGATCTTCAATATGAAGATACGTATAATAATTATTTGGCGGATTTGTTGCGAAGCGCAAAATCAATAAATAATGGGGAGTTAAATCCTGATGATTTTTCAAATGCCGATGTTAAAGAAATGGTGGCTAAAATTAATGGAGAATCTACGGTTGCGATGAGATAAAAACAGTCGACAGCATAATTGCAATAGTTTCACCGGTGATACTTTTTGTGGTAGGATAGGGATCCTGAAAAGGGTGGCAGGGTGGCAAAAGTTACTCGCTACGCTCGTAACTGTGTGGTACAGGGTTCGTGCCTAAATGGCACTCCGGGTGCTCACTAACGTTCGCACTAGGGGATGACCGGATTCGACAGAGATCTTTGAAAGACATGGGTTTGCGCTCTCGGCGTCGTGTATATGCGCCGTTATCCCTTATACACAAAATAACTGCAAACGCAGAAACTCGCTTGGCTAATGCATTCGCTCGTGAAGCTTACGCTTCAACTCCAGCACTTGCTTTTGCCTAGTGTTTTAATCTCCTGATTTTTCGGGAGACGCTTCACCGGCTGACGCCTCTACGTCGAATGAAGTGCAAACTTAGAGGCTAGCGGTGTAATTGCCCACTCCATCGCAAAATTCTGGGCTTACGTACGATTGGCTTTTTGTTTCTTTTCTATCAATCGCGCCTAACAATTTAAAAGGATCTATATAGCGTAGACGACCCATCTCTTTATCTCTAGACGGGGGTTCGATTCCCCCCATCTCCACCAACAAAGAAACCCAGTGTCCGTTGAGCGAAAGCGAAATGGATAGTGGGTTTCTTTGACTGTGCCAGCGGGGAATCGTGACGCGCAGGTGGCTTGGGCGCCCTTTAGGGCAAGCCGCCGAGCGGGGCCCTGAGGCGAACACGAAGTGTGAGACCGAGGGGCGATTCCCCCCAACACGAGAGAAACCATTAATCTACCTTCTAAATCTATCCCCGTGCCTCTCAACCATCTCTCTCGCGCGAAATAATCGAGACATAACGGTGCCTTCGCGTACTTCCATAGCTACAGCTATTTCACCATGAGAATATCCAAGAGCATGTAGAACCAACACCCGAAATTGATCTGGATTTATTCCATCAAAATGTGGAGATGCCTTTGCCAACGAATCTGCCGCTAATAACTGCCTCTCAGATATTCCGCCATCAGACAAAAAAGGCCAATCCCCCCTCAAATCAACACCCCTAAACTCGATTAATTTATTTCTCCTAAAATTACTTATGAAGCTATTAATTAATATGCGATTTATATATGCCATCAAATATTTTTTAGGATCCGCTTCGGTACTCTGAATAAAAAGCTTCGCCAAACTTGCCCATGCACGAAGTAGCGTTTCTTGTAAAAGATCATCCGCCGCTGTTGGATTTTTAGTGAAATGGTGTGATCTCGCAAGCAGATCGGCTCTATACTTAGGATTTTCAATAACCTCATTAAAGAGTCTTTGATTAGCGGCAAGATCGTACCGTGGAGTCGATTCAGTGATATCTAATTTTGCATCAGAGTTACCCATATACAAACACACTTAGCCTAATCTATAACATATTTATAAGAACCAGGCAAGGGCTCCGTCATTCACAAAATACAGATTAATCCCTGCATCGACGGCAAATGGGATAGTGACGAAGTTGATGAAGTAATTTAATCGAATTTCTGGTCAAGAAAACATATTTTCCCTTAAAGAACCAATCGTACTCTCGACAACACCCCCAACAAGAGACCTCCACTGTTCGACGGTTTGATGTGAAACGCCACGCAATTGAAGTCGCCGAATATGACGTGTCTCTCCTTCTTTCGTAACTTTATCTTTTTCTATAACGACACCAACCTCATCAACTAGGTTGATACACCGAACAAGTGATTGAGCGCGCTCATCTGAGTCAGATTCAGAAAGCAATGACGGCACAGAAATACAAAGCCCTCTCTGAGAAAGAACCGTGTGCCTGTTAAGATAAAAACCCATGAGCCCAAAAGTTGCCGATACCTCTTCTGCTTTTTCGCGAAGTGGTTGCGCCGCACCCACGTCGTCAAGCGTCGACAGTGCAGCATTAACTTGTTTTGGAATAACCAAATTTTGAGTTCGAGGACCGCCATTGAGACAATAGACAAGCCTCCCGAGTCCCGCATTTGCGTGTACGTAGGGAGTATTAGCATCTGGATCTCTCCCCATGACAACACTGACAAAATCAGACATGGATTTATGTTGCCCACGCAACTGAGGTTGTCTTCCTTTTTCAAGAGAGAATGAGCCCTTCCAAAAAGCCATTGAAGATATAAGGTGAACCGCATCAAACGTACGGTTTTCAGGATTAAAATTCTGGCGGCCACGACCACCTTTTTCCGCCGAAAAAATTCCCATTTTTTCAAGCATCTCAACCGATTGTCCCGTAACTGGAGTTGATCCGTTTACTACGGTATAGGTAGCCGCTATATCTGCGGGCGTAACTTCGAATGTATCGAGTCCTTTCATAAAATCTTTTATTAAGTGATTACACTCCCCTCACGCGCAATCGAACTGCATTGATCACGTCCCACATGCGGCGGTGCGCTTTCACTAGCGGCCCCCCATTGTGTAAAAACGCGAATTCAGCGTCTGTAACTTCGCTCATGGCAAAGGTAACGTCGGGAGAGGAGTCTTCGGGCATACCAGCAATCGCCGTTGCGCGATGATGTCCTTCAAGAATAATCGTTCTTCCTTGATTTTGTAGTCCAATCAACGGGTTGCTGCTCGAAAAATTATTCCTTATTTGTGTAATACGAGGGTCGGCGATTCGATCTGGGTGCCCTTTAATATGACCAAATGTTGCATGCGCTCTGTCTTCTGCAAACCGAGTCCAACCAGTCTGTGCATTAACAAACATCTTGCGAACCTCAGCCACGACGAGTCCCGGTTCCGGCTCAACAAGTGTCCACTTTCGTTCATCAAGCCCGAGGGATTTAATCATCGGCCAACGCCAATCTTCCCAGTCGTCAAATCCTTTTTGGGTATAAAAATCTTGCCAGTGAGTGCGTTCAGCATCGCCCCATTCCGTATAGAGTTCGTCCCATGTGATAGTACCTTGATCTTTCATGACAAGAACAACTATACGCTATTTAATGCTTTTGGCAACGCCTCTTCTTCTTAACAAAACAAGACCATATACCAAGGTGAGCAGCGAATAGTTTGCAATCATAAACCACGCTTGCCCCCACGAAAACCCATTTACTTCTACATCGGCGAGTGGCCACAGAAAAGGTGTGGGGAAAAACTCTAGCGAATGAGTCGGAATATCACACAAAATATGGAGACCCCAGGCGAGCAACGGAATCATCGGTTTTTGTCGCACAAACCAGACCAATCCAAAGACAATCGAAAAAATAACGAGACTATGCGAGATGTTATAGAGGGCATAGGTAAGGGGCAAGATGGTCGCTGCATCTGGTGGCCCACTTTTAAAGTGCGCAGCCTCGGGACTCAAAATCATATAGATAAACTGCGGCGCAAACGAGATAAGATCGGGCAATACACCAAAACCAAAAGAATTCCAATAACGCTTCTTAGTTTTTTGGTTAAAGGCGATACCACCCCATAATCCGTGTGAAAGAATGTCCATTGGTTATTCATTCTACGCTCATGGAACCGTGAGCTCAACCTCTCTCGTTATCCCAATTTTATCGATGAAATATCGGTCATGAGAAATAATAATCATCGCCCGTTCTTGCGCTACTAAAAAGCGCTCTAAATCTTCACGGAGAAAAATATCGAGGTGATTTGTTGGCTCATCTAAGAGCAAAATATCTGGTTTATTTGCGAGCAAAATTGCGAGCTCGAGGCGGCGCTGCTGGCCAAAACTGAGCTTCTCTATTTTCTCGTCGACGTACTCTGCGGGGAATAAATACTGCGAGAGCATTCCTCTACCTGCGTTGTATTCCATCGACGTCGAACGCCCAAATTCTTCAAGCACGGTGTTCTTCATATTTAAATTGCAAAACTGATGTAAGTACCCAAGCCTTAGCCCATCGCGCCCACGACGGTCACCAGAAAACTCCTTCTCTTCTCCGGCAATAATATTAAGTAGTGTTGTTTTGCCCGCGCCATTGGGGCCGCGAATTAAAATCCGCTCGCCAGCGGCGATCTTCAAATAAACATCGTTCAAAATACTTTTGTCGCCAAATAACTTCTCCTGCACTTTTAGCGTCATTACCGTGCCCGGCTCAGCCTTACCTAGGTGTTTCATCTTCACACGCGGGTCAGCAACCGGCTCAGGCGGAGTACGTTTTTCCAGTCGCTCAAGCGCCTTCTTTTTTTGCCCAACCGTTGCGGTAAATTTAAACTTTGGATGATTCGCATTTTCGCGCAACCACATATCTAACTCGTTATATTCACGCATGCTAAACTCAAATGCTTCGAGCGCTTTTTCGTAGCGGCGAAAACGCTCAACTAAAAACTCGTCGTAGTTTGTGCCGTATACTTCGATTCTCTTTGCAGCGGTAATTTCCCAAATTTGATTTGCAACCGCGTTGATAAAATGACGATCGTGAGATACGAAGGCAACGGTGCCACTAAACTCATTTACAAATCCAATCAACCACTCAATCGTTGCGGTATCAAGATGGTTTGTTGGCTCATCCATAAGCAAAACCGTCGGTTCAGACATGAGTAATTCGGCAAAGGCGATACGAACGCGCTGCCCACCGCTGAGTGTTTTTAACGTCTGAAGAGTTATGTCTTGCGGGAGTCCAACCTCACCCAATGCGATATCTATTTTGTAAGTCATCCACTCTTCTTCGAGCTTACTTTCTAAGTACTCCCCAACCAGTACGTCCATGTCGGGGAACGATGTGTCTTGTTTTAAATACGCGATCATTTCGTGCGAGCAGGTTACGCACCCCGCGTACGGTTCAAGCTGACCGAGAAGCAATTTAAGCAGTGTCGTTTTTCCACAACCATTTTTCCCCACGATCGCAATCCTCTTTTTTGCGGCACCGTCGAGTGAAATATTTACATCTTCAAATAAGGTACCTTTGTCGCTTTCGAATGAGAGATTTTTTGTCAGTAACATGGGCGATAGAATACCATATTATTTTGCCACGCTCCCCGTAGCTTTATTCTTCGATGAAAGTTGATCTTTCGTAATCTTTTCGCCAAGCACCTCGACGCATGCCTTCAGCTCATCGAACCAACTTAATCCCAGGTCTTCAATGCCGATATACATCTTCGAACCACTAATAGCCCACTTCGCATTACGGCCGAGCATGTGAATAATATTTTCGGGTTTAACGGTTTTTCCGAGCATTAAAATAATTTGCTTTCCTGTTTTCATGTGAACGTTCTCGGCTTTTATGGTCAATACACCTGCTTTTTTCGCCAACATTTTCAGCTCGATCACGCGGAACAAGTTCAGTACCTCACGTGGCATTTTTCCATATTCCTCGGCAATATCGACCTTCATCTCTTCGAGATAATCGACAGAATCGGCACCCGACATGCGCTGATACACATTAATTTTATCTTTCGAGTTGGTAATATATTCGTCAGGAATATAGGCGGTAACCGGCAACTCAATTGATACATCTTGCTCCTCTTGCGAGTCGTCACTGACTTTTTTACCGGCCTGCAAATCTTCAACCGCGCGATTCAACATTCGAATAAAATGGCTCACGCCCACCACGTTGATAACGCCGTGTTGATTCACTCCCAAAATATCACCGGCACCACGAATTTCGAGATCCTTCATCGCAATTTGGAATCCAGCGCCCAATTCACTCGCCTCTACAATCGCTCTAAGGCGCTTTTTAGCGTCGAGGCGAAGTCGTTGAGAATGATATAGGAAATATGCATATGCCTGCGTTTTAGAGCGCCCTACGCGTCCACGAAGCTGGTACAACTGTGAGAGCCCAAACTTTTCTGCGTTATTCACAATGAGTGTGTTCGCGTTCGAAAGGTCGATTCCGTTTTCAATAATCGTCGAGCTCACGAGCACGTCGAATTTGTGTTCTTTAAAATCAATAATTCTTTCTTCGAGTTCTTTACTTAGTAATTTTCCATGCGCGACACCGAAGCGCGCCTCGGGCACAAGCTGTCGAAGTCTTTCCGCAATCGCGTCGATAGTTTGCACACGATTATGTAAGAAATATATTTGTCCGCCACGGCTCACTTCACGCAAAATCGCCTCGCGAATAAGTTCGTTCGAGTAGCGGCGAACCTCGGTAACAACGGGTAAACGGCCAGGCGGAGGAGTGGTAATGGTAGAAATATCTCGCAGTTTATTGAGACACAAATTGAGCGTTCGCGGAATCGGTGTCGCGGTCAGTGTCAACATATGAACCTCGGTACGAAGTTGCTTGAGTTGTTCTTTTTGCTTCACTCCAAAGCGCTGCTCTTCGTCGATAATCACCAATCCGAGATCTTTAAATTCAATATCTTTTTGGAGGAGTCGATGCGTACCAACGATAATATCTATTTCGCCACGCTTTAACTTTTCGAGAATCGCCGTCTGTTCTCGTTGAGAACGGAAACGCGAAATCATCTCTACGCGAATATGAAACTCATCCATTCGTTTTTTAAACGAGCGGTAATGCTGGTCAGTCAAAATAGTAATTGGTGAAATGAGTGCGACCTGTTTTTTGTTTGCCACAACCTTAAAAGCAGCCCTCATGGCGACTTCTGTCTTTCCAAATCCGACGTCTCCGCAAATAAGACGATCCATAGGCACCGAGCCCTCGAGATCTTTTTTAACATCTTGGATTGCCTTCAACTGACCTGGTGTTTCTTCGTACGGAAAGCTCTTTTCAAATGCAAGCTGATCGGAAGTTTCTTGTGTAAATGACTTCGCCTTCGCGCGACGACGTTCTGCATATAACTTAAGTAATTCTTGTGCAATTTGTTCCGTCTCTTTCTTTACCTTCTTCGTCATAGTCGCCCACTCAGCCGAACCCAAACGAGTCAATTTAGGGGCGTCGTCGGCTGATCCCACAAACTTATTTACCTTATCGGCTTGATCAATTGGTACGAATAATTTGTCGTTTTCGGCGTATGCCAATTTTAAGTACTCGCGCGTGATCGTGTCGATAGTGCGCTTCTCTAAGCCATCAAAATACGCTATCCCGTGATTAATATGCACCACTAAGTCCCCTGTTTTGAGTGTATTGAGAAAATCCCAAAAAACTCTTTCGCTCACTTTTTTACGCTTCTCTTCTCGAATATTAGTCACGTCTCTATCGCTAATAACAAGTATTTTTTGCTCACCAAGTTGAAATGAATACGGATACAACTCATCTTTTTCAATTTCAACCAACCGCGCAGGCTCGCCACCATCTTTAAACGGCACAATACTTTCGCCTTCTAATAAAGCAACCTTACGATCCTCTAAAATTTCTGAAAGTTCTTTTCTGTGCTTCGTGAAAAAAACAATTTTCCAACCGGCCAAAGTTTTTTCTTTCATCTCGTGAGCAACGTCGAAAAAGTCTTGGTATTTTAATACTGACAAATTTCGAACATTAACGTGATTCGGTGCGTCTTCAGGAAACGGGGTAAGAGTAAGTAATTTCGTGTGCTTTGGGCGCTTAATAAAAACCTCTTCCCATGCCTCGAAGTGTTCATCGGTGACCTCGAGTTCATCGTCGATAACGAGTGCCGAGGCAGATACATGCTCGAAAAAACATTTATCTGTAAACGGCGCGTTAAGGGAATAAATCGTGACCGAATCTACCTCGTATAACTCATCGCCCGTTGATTGATCATATGCAGAAATTTTGCCGATTGTATCAAAGTCAAATTCAATACGAATAGGAAAATCACTATTCGCCGGAAAAACTATCAATGAGTCGCCTCTGCCGCGATACTGCCCTCTCTCGAGATACTCATCGTCTGAAACAACGTACCCCTCGTTAATCAATTTTTCGAAAAGTGCAACCGTGGTCGTTTTGCTCTTCTTCTGAATCACAAGCGCTCTACCTAATAACTCAGAGGGGCGAGGCATATCTGCCATAAGCTCTTCGTACGGCACGACAATTATAGACGGCTCTTCGTCGTGAAGAGATTTTAAAAGATAGAGGATTTCAATTCTTCTTTGCACGTCATCGGTTTCTGGAATTTTCGGCTTTCTTACCAACATATTTGGCCCAAACCACTCTTGGCAACTTCTAGCAACGTCTTCTTGGGTAGCAACATCGTTCACAATCCAAATAATAGGAGACGGAATACTGTACTCATCTTTCGTCTCAAACGTTCTATAAATATCTGCAAACAAAAAAGCCTTCGAAGCGTGATTTCCTGCACCGGATATACCGAGCTCTGGAAATTTATTAAGGTGGCTTAAAACTTGCTGATTTTGAAGCTTAGGAAAAAGATTGATAAGCCCCGAACTAAAAGACATGGTTTTGGTAAACTTTAATTTATGATGCCACTAAAGGTGGCGATATATTTTTTGTGCAGCTCGAGACTTAAACCTTGAGCGGCATAATAATATACAAATAATCCTCACCTTTTGATGGTCGAACCACAACAGGCGTGAGCTTCTCGCTCATTTCGATGAATGCATTCTCTTTAAGATGACTTAAAACGTCAAGCAAATAGTGTGAATTTATCGCTATTTTGTTGTTTTCACCCTCAATTGTCACCTGAACTTCGGCTTTTTCTTCACCAACGGTTGTTTCGTCAGTCGCTATTTGAAGTACCCCGTCGTTTGTTGCGGCAAGTTTTATCGAGTTGTTGTTCTCTTTTGCAAAAAGACTTACGCGCTTTGTTGCGTTTATTAAATCGGTAACAGAAACCTCTAATTTGGTCTTATGAGAGCGCGGAATAATCTTTTCGTAGTCAGGATATTTACCTTCGATGAGTCGTGAAATGAGTTCAATTCCTTTCACTGAAAAAAGCACTTGGTTTTTAGCGATTGTGATTGAAAGTTCTTCTTTGTCGTCACAGTCACTTAAAATATGTGAAAGCTCTAACATTGTTCGAACAGGAATAACGCATTCGATATGTTGGTCGAGCTTCTGAGATAATGAAATTTTCTTTTCTGCAAGCCTAAAACTATCTGTTGCTACGAATGTTAATTGATCTTTATCTCCTACTAAATACACTCCCGATAAAATGGGGCGTGAGCCACCAACTGCAGCTGAAAAAACAGTGTGATTTATACCATCTGCGAAACTTTGTGCAGAAACCGTAAATGCTAAATCTTTCTCAACGGTTGGAATAAGTGGGAATTCATCAGGTGTTATGCCTTTAATTTTTGTCTGAGATTTAGCAGATTGAACTTGTAGCGTATAGTTTCCATCAACTTTTAACTCGACATCGCCATTCTGTAAAAGTGAAATATAGTTCGCAATAAGCTTTGCGGGAACAGTAATGCTTCCTTCGTTTTTTAT
>CAYHBN010000018.1:0-21712 GCA_964354865.1 uncultured Candidatus Peribacteria bacterium | reverse complement strand
CCACCGCTGGGTGCATATTTAACGGATACTCAACCACACTACGCAATACGCCATCAACGCGATACCGAATGCGAGTCATAGAACGATCAGGCTCAATATGAATATCAGACGAACGCATGTCTAACGCAGCCGAAATACAGGCAAGCACAATCTGGGGCACATTGCCCGCGAGAATTGCATCTTGTAGATTTTGGAGTTTAGAGTTTTCCATGGTTATTTTTGCCGCTCACTGCCGCTCCTATTTTAGTCGGTAATAAGCCGTCATATCGACGGTAAAGTTCATCACTTGCCGCTTGTTTTCTAAAACCTCACCGCCGTCAGGAAAATTCAACTGAATAGAGTTGATACTAATAAGACGCGTTCGAGAAGTTTGTGTTCCTGACTTGTTAATAAACTGCAAAAAGGCGAAAAAGTTTTCGCGTGAACCTTCGATATTCATGGTAATAGGTAGCGCACCAATGTTTGGCATTGCATCTACTTTTGTTCCCTTTCCAAAACGAAGACTCGATTGAAAAAGAGGATTTGTTGCAGAGTCATGCTGAGCAAAAAAGGCATCGAATTGACGTGTTAAATCGGTATATTGTTCACCAACGGGAATAATAACATTGAGCGTATCGAGCAAACCTTTTTGCACGTCGGTCTGCGTTGCAGCAAAGGTATCGTAGTATTTTTGCAGTTTTATTTTTCGCTCAGAAGTCAAAACAACAGCAGTGCGATTATCCGCAACTGCAGCCGCCTGCGCCTGCATTACCTTGTACTGGGTTAACCCGTACGTTACCGCAACGAGTGTAATAAGTATCGCAAGTCCGTAGTAAATGTGTGAGCTTTTAAATGAATTCATATTTGAAAAATTATTTTTCGATACTGAAGTCGAGGTTAACACCCGCAGAGAAATCGCCGGATTCATCACGCGTTTTAGAGAATGATCTAAAATCGATATCTTTGAATTTTGGGGATTTTTCAATTGCGTCAATGAGCGTTGCTATAAAGCTAAAAGTGCTTGAGTCTGACGTTCGGGTAATACCGGTAATAGACACGCGACCGGTCTTTTGATTGAAGTTGTAGTTAGAGAACATAAAACCTCCAACGGTCTTAAACAAGCCGTGACCATAATGAGGATCAGCGGTCTTCACCACCTCGTGAATATTATTTATGAGAGACTCCCAATCAATGCGTTGCTGTTTAAGTTTTTCAACTTGAGCAAACTCATCAATCCCCTCTGTGCGAATATCGGCGAGAAGCTTTACGAGCTCTTCATCTTTCATGGTTTTTGGAGTTGAACCGCGCACGAGCGCACGAACTTTTTTATTACCAACAAGTCGAATTACATTGTCGATTGCGCGTTCATCATCGGTATCATTTTTTGCTTTTGCAGAGCCTCGAAGCGACTGTTTTTGATCGGCCAAAGCGGATTTAAGAAGCTCTCCAAATGCAGCCTCGCGTTCTGCGTAACTGACCGGCATTTGCGTGTAGGTATCAACGCCTAAATCTTGTGAGAAAATTTTCTGCATCGCAATTAATGCATTGCGAACTTCACCGCCAGTTTTATCAACCGTTGCCTGTGAAACAGATCGTTCGGTAAGCGTTTTTGCCGTCTGAGAAGCAATAACAGACTGAGTATAGGGATCAATTCGCGCATTCAAAATATCGAACCAAAGACGTGCGACACGATACTGAATAATATTTATATCGGTTTGCAATTTCTTTACTTCGGCATTTGACTGCTCAAATTTCTGTGCAGAATTTTGGCCGAATGTAGTATTAAAAACGTACATATCCGGAGTCAAATTTCCGTAAAAATATCCTCCCACTATCAATGCAAAAACCACCGCTGCATAAAATGCAAATCGTGCACGTCGCTCATTTTTTCTTTCTTTTTCTTCGTAGGCCGCAGCATTAAATTCAGGCTTCGCACCAAGCAAATCAGCGATCGATGCAATACGGCTTCCTGACTGTGCTTCGCGTGTTTCTTGTGCCATCTGTGCACCGATTGCAGCGCCTAACACACTTCCCAGTCCTCTCGGATCTTCGCTGCTGCTCATTACTGTTGGCTTTGAGTCTGCGGTTCCGTCGGCTGCTTTTTGCCCAGGCGAGAAAACGGTCCCCAACAATTTGCCCAAAATGCTCGGCTTTTTTTCACCGGCTCCAAGGTTGTAGACTCCTCCGCCACTGACTGCGGGCGTTTCATTTTGATCGACCGCGCCGTTCGGCGCAGCGATATTTGTTTGTTTGTTTTCTTCCATGCTTTTGTTTTATTTAATCTCATAAGTATACCTTAATTTAGGTTATTTATCAATCAGGCGATGAGCTGCTAAACCAATCGAAGTTGAGGCCGGTTATTTTCACTAGGCACCGAGACCGCTAATGAAGTATGGGGCTTGCCCGCGAGCGCTTCTTCAATTAGCTCATGATAATAGCGAAATAAGGGCAAATCTGGCATAGGAAAGGCCGAAACCGCATCTACAAAAGCTGCATTTGCTAATTTCTCAACCTGTCCCACAAGTGATTTATCGCTGAGAGCTGCGGCTATTTGTGAGTAAATTGAGTTCACCACCTCATGCACACGAGCGTCAACGGTGGCGAGTGCTTTTCCCCTTTCACCCGGCAAAAAACACTGATTTCGTAGAAAGAGAAAACTAATCACAGATTGCGTGAGTGATTTCTGTAACTCATCGGCCTTTGAAAGCTGACTATTTTCAGCACCATCATGTGTAAAATCACCTACAACAGCAGCAGTACCAAGGGCATTTCCCATATACCCAGATGGTACCTTTAACAGATATAATCACAAATATTTCTCATTCGAGTGGCTATCCCGAGCCGTACATGAGCGTGTTGAAAGCGCATCAACAAACATTAACGAGAGATCTCGTATGTCGACAAAAAACTATCAACAAATTCGTGTGAAGGCGGGCAATCCGCGTGTGTTTCGAGTGAAAGGTCGAGCGGAGTACCTTGATCACCTAGAAGTTGAATACAGCGCGCACCATCATTTGGTAGTCCAGGAAAAAACGGCTCATATAAATCGAATGCAGCCGCAATACCACAGGCAAGCTCACCACTACTCACAAGTAAATCTGCGTGATACGAACCATCGCCTGGCAAGGCGACAACGCCTTCTTCACAGAGCATCTCACCAAGTCTATTACCTTGAGCGGTCGATTGACGCTCACTGACCGCGCAACAGGTGCCGGGAGTACAGTCGCCATCTTGAGGATTCACCAGCTGATCAAGCCAATCAAATAGCTGCTCTCGTTGAAATTCATCTTTGCCAAAACAGGGACTAATTTGAGCACAATGAGCTTCGATAGCGTCTATAAATGCAACCGATGGAAGCTCTCTTGCATTCATACTTTCATCGGCCGGAACGAGATTCCGTTCAAGCAATGCGCGATATGCAGGATCATACCAATTCATATCTCCTTCTACCTCAGCAAGTGGAATATCGAATACATGTGTTGTTATCTGAGCAAATTCAGCACTTGAAATAGTTCTATCTAATCCAAAAGATTCATCAGGGTACGCAAAAACATGACCGGCAATGCAGAGCCTTTCAGCAGCATCTCGCTGTACCGCATTACCTCCAGCTTCGTCAGTAACAACACACTCAGGCAATCCCCACATTTCAGCGTCACCAGCTAATCGTGGATACACACAAGACTCTAATAAATCAAAAGCCTGACCACGGGTATAGGTGCGTGGCGGCACACTTGCATCAGGTTCGATAGTTGCATCGGGCAGAGCGGCATCGGCAGTTAAAACATCAGCAACTGCGGTATCAGAAACTCCCGCATCGAGAGCAAACATGATATCGGGCGCGAAAACCGCATCAGATAAAGCCGAATCCGGTACTACTGCATCAGCCACCGCATCTTGAATATTCATTCGAAGATCAGGGAGCAGCGCATCACTATCAAGATCTTTGCCAACACGGTTTTCAATACATCCCGCAAGTGCGAGGGTAAAAACGGCAGTACTAAGTGGTGAGAATTTTTCCATAGAGCGATTTATAGTTAATGTTTCAATAGTGTAATACCAAACCAGCGCGATATTAAAACACACATGCGCCACTTTAGCAATCAGAAGCCCTTAAGGCCCCTAATTCTCTCGGATACAAAAAATCCCGCCTTTTGAGGGGCGGGATTTTAAGATACAGAATAGGTGACAGGGAGCGGGTTCGGTCCTCGCGGATCCTCGCTACTGCTCGTGCCTGAATGGCACTCCAAGACACTCGCTTCACTCGTGTCTGTTATTTAAGTTCAACTTTAGCACCTGCTGCTTCAAGTTTCTTTTTCATATCTTCACCTTCTTTTCGGTCTACACCTTCTTTAACTGGCTTTGGTGCGCCGTCAACGAGATCCTTAGCCTCTTTAAGACCAAGACCTGTGATTTCACGAGCTACCTTGATAACGTTGATCTTTTGAGCACCACCGTCAACAAGCATAACTGATACTGAGCCGCTTTCGTCAGCAGCTGGAGCAGCAGCACCCGCAGCTGGCATAGCCATCATAGGAGCAGCAGCTGATACACCGAATTTTTCTTCCATCGCCTTTACCAACTTAGAAAGGTCTAGAACAGACAATTTTTCAACTGCCTCGAGGATTTTTTGAGCTTCTGGAGAGAGATCCATAAATAGATTAGTTAGATTATTAGATTGAATAGATAAGGGGCGAGCACACGGTGCGAGCGCGAGGAGGGATGAGAATCTGGCTTTGCCAGTTCGAATCCCGAACGAGCTTACGCAACAATCGATTCTTTTTTCGCACGCACTGCTTCAACAGTACGGACAAAGCCTGAAAGAAGGCTGTGGAGGGTTCCATGGAATCCTGAAATAGGAGCAATAAGAACGCCAACCAACTGACCGAGTAACTGTTCGCGACCTGGGAGAGATGCGATAACCTTAGCTTCAGCGCCATTGAGGTATTTACCCTCAAAGTACGCACCGATAATCTTGATAGACTCTACAGTCTTTGCAAAATCATGAACGGTTTTAGCTGCCGTAACTTCGTCGCCGTAACTAAATGCAACGCCAACCTGTCCGTCAAGAAGTGCCTCAGGCACCTCAGAACATCCAGCTTCTTTTGCAGCAATTGCGATCAACGTCTTACGAGCAACTTTGAATTCTGAGTTTCCACCACGCAACTTCTTGCGAAGATCGCGGATGTTTTTCACATTCGTTCCATCGTACTGACTGAACACGACCGATTTTGCTTTTTTAAAGCACTCGACGAGGTCATCTTTGATAACTGTTTTTTGCGCTTTTGTAACTGCCATTTGATAGGGAGAGTTAAATATTTTTTGAGAGCGTGAGCTTACAAAAAAGTAACGTGCGCAAAGACGTTTCGAGTGACACTTCGACCAGGGAGAAATACATATTACTATGAACTGCTACCTTCGTGTCTCGGTGGGTCTTAGTTTCGATGCAACCATATGGCTGACGAATCGCCCACTGTCTTTGACGCAAAGATTTTAGGGTATTAGCGGCTATGAGTCAACAAAAAAACGAGCTATGTATCCTGGTTTACCGTGACTTCAATAAAATATCCGTCTCGAGCCCAATCTCCGCCCCAAATATCTTCGGTAATTTTTGTAAATACGATCTGCTCTTTGCGTGCAAAAGGACGCAACAGCTCGACGTAATTATGAGTCCAGTTATCTTCATACCGATGAAGAGTCTCTGTCGAATGCCTCTCGATAAAAATCACCTTATTTCGTGTTACCCGAAATAACTCCGCCATTACTTGTTTAATCTTGTCTGGTCCGACATACATTAATGCTGCATCAGATAACACAATATCGACGCTATTGTCAGCAAAATCTTTTAGTTCATCTAGTTTACGCTGAAAAAACTCCACTTGATCGAGTTTTCTCTCAGAAAACCATTTTTTCGCTACTTTAATTGCGCTACTATTTATATCAGTTCCGAATAATTTCACATGAGGGAAAGCGGTGGCAATTCTGTAAATATTAGGACCCGATGCGCAACCGACCTCTAACAGTGAATTGAAAACGTCACCTTTTTTAAGTACATCAATGAGCACATCTCGATGAGGGTGATTGAGTGAATCTTCTGACAAATATCGTTTAGCCGAACTACTGCTTCTCATGAGCCAATACAACTCGTGAGTAACGGTACCAAACGTTTTTTCAACCGATCGCTTAATGGCTCTCAGATGACTTTTAAGTGACATGGCCAGAGCATACACGCGTAGATAAAAACACGCGAATTTACAAAATGACTATGGTAGTATGCGCGCATGAAAACTGACATTAAAATTGGGCTCATTGGCGCGGGAGCATGGGGACAAAATCACTTGCGAGTACTCGGACAAATGGGAGTATTGGCAGCCGTGGCAGATACGAGTAACGAGCGCTTAGAACAAATAAAAAAAGACCATGACGGAATTAAAACGACCGAGTCGTATAAAGAATTATTGGCGATGCCCGACATTGATGCCGTTGTTATTGCGACACCTGCTTTTACACATTTTAAAATAGCTGAAGAATCATTAGCCGCAGGCAAACATACGTTTGTCGAAAAGCCACTTTCACTGACAAAAAAAGAGGGAGAAATGCTCGTATTTGATGCAAAGAGAGAATCAAAACTTCTCATGGTCGGGCACCTACTGCACTACCATCCGGCTATTATTGAACTCAAAAAAGTAGTTGACCGTGGAGAGCTTGGAAAAATTCTTCATATCGCAGCACATCGTTTGAATCTTGGAAAAATTCGCACCGAAGAAAATGTCATGTGGTCAATTGCTCCTCATGATATTTCACTCATTTTAAGCTTCTTTCAAGATGTTCCACAAACAGTTCATGTTGAAGGGGCGAGTTATATCCAAAAAAATATTCCCGACATGGCGCACATACATCTTCATTTTTCAGAAAATCGAAATGCGCATATTTATACCTCGTGGTTGAATCCCTATAAAGAACGCAAATTTACGATTATTGGAGACAAAGGTATGGCAGTCTTTGACGACATGGCAGCGGATAAACTTGTAATTTACAACTCACTCGCAGAGCGCGATGAACGCAATAATCCTGTGTCAGTAAATAATGGAACAAGGATTGTAGAATTACCAAACACAGAACCCGTGCTCAACGAACTCACACACTTTGTTACCTGCATTGAATCCAACACAGATCCTCTCACCGATGGCGCCGAAGGAGTACGCGTATTGTCGGTACTTGAGCAATGCGCGTGAGGTTTGTTATAGTTCGCGCATGACAACAAATTATTTTGTTCACGAATCATCGTATGTCGATGACGGTGTCAGCATTGGCGATGGCACTAAAATCTGGCATTTTTCACATATTCTCGAGGGTACAAAAATCGGGAAAAACTGTAGTTTCGGACAAAATGTAAGTGTTGGACCCGATGTCACCATTGGCGATAACTGCAAAGTTCAAAACAACGTCAGTTTGTATAAAGGTGTCATTTTAGAAGACGGTGTTTTTTGCGGACCATCATGTGTTTTTACCAATGTCATGAATCCTCGCTCAGAGGTTGAACGGAAAAATGAATATAGAACCACACATGTCGAACACGGTGCTTCAATCGGTGCAAATGCAACGATTGTCTGCGGCACACGACTCGGCGCATACTGCTTTATTGGCGCAGGTGCCGTGATTATTCGTGACGTCAAACCACACGCCGTTATGGTCGGCAATCCTGCACGTCAAATCGGATGGATGAGCCACGCTGGTGAAAAACTTGGTGCAGACCTCATTTGTCCGAGAGAGAAACGTGCATATGTTGTAACCGAAGACGGTTTTTTGAAAGAGAAAGAGTCGTAATGCTAATTTCAAATCCTTCAGCTAAAAAAACTTCCCCCTAATTCCCTATCACGCCCATGCAATTCCTCGACCTAACTCAGCACCATGCAGCAATTGAAAAAGAAGCACTCGCTGCTATGGCGACTGTTTTTAAAAACGGCGATTTTATAAATGGAAAAGTGGTTACAGAATTTGAAAAAGCATTTGCATCACACCATGGAGTATCACACGCGCTTGGCATGAACTCGGGCACCGATGCACTGGTACTCGCCCTCGAAGCACTTGGAATCGGCACTGGCGACGAGGTCATCACCAGCGCATTTAGCTTCTTTGCAACAGCAGAGGCGATAGCACAAGTTGGGGCAATTCCGGTGTTTGTCGACATCGATCCGGCAACATTTAACATGAATCCCGCGCTCGTTGAAAAAGCGATTACGCCTAAAACAAAGGCACTTTTGCCGGTACATATTTTTGGCCAACCCGCACACATGGACGAGCTTATGGCCATTGCAAAAAATCATAATTTAAAAGTTGTAGAAGACGCCTGCCAAGCAGTTGGCGCAGAGTACAAAGGCAAAAAAGTGGGAGGATTTGGAGACGTCGGTTGCTTTAGTTTTTTCCCTTCAAAAAATCTCGGTGCCTGTGGCGATGGCGGTATGGCAACGACAAACTCTCCTGAACTCGCCGCACAGATGAAGCTTTTAAAAAGCCATGGTTCTTCGCCGCAAGATAAATATTTCAACATTGCCTTGGGCTATAACACGCGCCTCGACACCATTCAGGCAGCGATTTTAGCTATCAAATTACCGCACCTATCTGAGTACAACACAAAGCGCGCCGCTCATGCGCAAGCCTACAATGAAGCCCTTTCTACCATCGGCGACTGCAAAGTGCCCGTACCTCTTGCCGACACAAAACACGTGTACCACCAATACACATTCCGCACTTCTCGCCGCGACGAGCTTAAAAAACATCTCGATGGACTTGATATTCCGACCATGATTTATTACCGCGTGCCACTCCATTTACAACCAGTGTTAAAATATCTTGGTTACGCAGAAGGCAGCCTCATTGAAACCGAACGCGCCTGCAAACAGGTTATCTCTCTGCCAATTTACCCTGAACTATCAGTCGAAAATCGCACTGCGGTTATTGAGGCAATCAGAAGTTTTTTCGCCTAAGGAACCTCTCAGCACTTATCACCTATCGGCGTTATAGAAAAAATGAAACTCTTGGTGTAGTATTTCGCCGATTATGAAAAACACTGTCTCTTCTTCAAATTCTTCATCAAAAGTCGGCGTCATTGGACTTGGCTATGTGGGACTACCAACCGTTCTTGCCATGTCACAAGCAGGTCTTACCGTCATCGGCATCGACATTAGCGAATCGCGCGTTTCGGCCCTTAAAAAAGCAAAGAGCTATATTAGCGAAATTCCTGATAGCGATTTACGTGCAGCTCAAAAAAATGTCACCTATACAACGGATTTTAAACGTGCAGCCGAGTGCCAGACGATTCTCATTACCGTTCCAACTCCTCTCACCAAGAATAAAACACCTGATTTAACGGCCATTGAAGGTGCATGCAATTCACTCGTTCCATACATAAAAAAAGGCATGCTCATCGTACTTGAAAGCACAAGTTTCCCTGGCACCACAGAAGAAATCGCGATGCCAATTTTAGAAAAAAGCGGCCTTAAAGCGGGCAAAGATTTTCACCTCGCCTTTGCGCCAGAACGAGTTGATCCAGGAAATAAAGAGTTTCCTATTACCAAAATTACGAAAGTCGTTGGGGGCTTAAATGCACAGTCAACAAAAATTGCGGTAGACTTTTACAAACAATATTTACCAAGTGTGTATCCCGTTTCGAGCATTAAAACCGCTGAAACGACAAAACTTCTCGAAAATATTTTCAGGCTCGTCAATATTAGCTTGGTGAACGAACTTAAAATGCTCACCGATCGTATGGGAGTTCATTTTCAAGAGGTGCTTGAAGCAGCAAAGACAAAACCATACGGATTTATGGCTTTCAAGCCGGGTCCGGGCGTTGGCGGCCACTGTATTCCACTCGATCCTTTCTACCTTTCATGGAAAGCAAAAGAATATAATTTCTTCACACGATTTATTGAGCTTGCAGGAGAAATTAACGAACTCATGCCTCACCATATCGTGACAAAGATTAACTGGGTATTGAACAAGCATAAGAAGCCGCTCAATGGCTCTAAAATTCTCGTTATCGGCGTCGCATATAAAAAAGATATCGATGATGCACGTGAAACGCCGGCAACTCCTATTATCACCGATTTGCTACGTAAACGCGCAAAAGTTACCTACCACGACCCATTTATTCCTTCGTTTAAAGTAAGCGGAACTACGCTCAATTCGAAGCCGTTAACGGCCGCTACGCTCAAGGCAGCAGACTGCGTCGTTATTTTGACTGACCATAGCAACCTCGATACAAAACTCATTTCGAAGAACGCAAAATTAATTATCGATACTCGAGGACTTTTCAATAAACGTGCTCCTCACATCTACTACTAAATTAACTGCATCGCACAATCATGGGACCTATGAAGATTTGTTTTCTTGCCGCCGCAAACTCTATTCATAGCATTCGATGGATTAGTTATTTTGTTGAACAGGGATACTCAGTACTATGGATTTCATTAGCACCGCCGAGCGAACACGCACGCGATCTTATAAAAAAAGTATCGTTTCACGAAATTACACCAAGCCCCCTCGCCGATGAAAATGGCCTCAAAGCGGCATTGTACGTTCCTTCTGCAGTACGAAAAGTGAAAGAGATTATCGAAAGAGAATGCCCCCATGTCATGCATGTACATTCAGTGGGAACCTATGGCCTCGTTGGTGCGCTGAGTGGCTTTAAAAAAATTGTAATGACGCCGTGGGGCAGCGACATTCTATTAGCGTCTCCGCTGCGCAAAATCCTCATAAAAAAAATACTAAAAACCTCAAAACAGTTCACATGTGACGGACAAAACACCTTCGATGCGCTCGTAAATTTAGGAGTCTCTCCGCACAACATTTCACTCATTCGATTTGGCACTAATACAGAAACGTTTCAACGAACAACACCTCATGAAGACAAAAATTCGAGCACGGTTATTTCGCTCCGCAACTTTGATCCAATTTATAATGTGTCACATTTGATTCGATCAATTCCCCTTGTACTCGCAAAACATCCACATACCAAATTTGTAATAGTGGGTACGGGAAGCGAAGAAAAAAAACTCAAAGATCTCGTAGATGAGTTGAATGTAAGAAAATCAATTCATTTTACCGGACGAATACCAGCAACTGAGCTCCCTAAACTGCTCAATAAAGCCGACATCTACGTCTCTACCTCTCTCTCAGACAGTGGATTAGCTGCTTCGACTGCCGAGGCAATGTCATGTGAATTACCAGTCGTTGCAACAAATACCGGAGACAATATTCAATGGGTCATTTCGCAAAAAGGTGGATTTTTGGTTGAACCAAATGATGACGAGTCATTGGCAAAAAATATTATCGAACTTATTGAGCACACCCGACAACGAAAAATGTATGGGGAGTATAACCGTGCGCTCATTCTCGAAAAAAATGACTACCAAACCGAGATGAAGAAAGTAGAAAAAATCTATAACACGATGAGTAGCAAGCGAGCGAAAAAGCTCCTCGCTATCGCGAATATTGAACACGCATCACCACGCATTCCTCATTTGCTCTATTACTTGTCGGATTATGGCTGGGAAAGCACCCTCGTTACACCACAGTGGAATACTTCAATGATCGAAAAATTAGGATTACCCAAAGACTTTGAAGATCGTGTACATATTGAAACGGCTCCCTATAAAGGGGATGTCATGCAGTGGATGCGAAAAATATTGCATGTACTTGGCCTTCGAAAAGGGCAAAGTCTCACTGAACAGCTACGCGAAAAAGCAACCGCACTCACGGGGCACTCAACCCTCACTGAAGGAGAATCAAATAGACACGATAAAACTCGATTTGTGCACAAACTTCTGTACCTGTACCAAACATTTTTTGCCTTTCCCGATACCGAACGCACATGGCGAAGACCCGCGCTCAAAAAGGCGCGAAAAATACTGAGCGAAAGTCATTTTAGCGCACTCTTAAGCTCAAGTCCTTTTGGCACCTCACATCGCATTGTTCATAAACTACAAAAAGAATTCCACCTTCCATGGACAGCTGATTTTCGTGATCCTTGGGTACTCAGTCATAACTATCCTTTTCCAAGAGCGCGATTTTATATTGAGCGCTCGTTAGAGAAAAAAACATTGGCAAATGCAATTGCTATTACGACGGCGTCGCACATGTATAGCAATCGACAAAGATCTCTTCACAATACACCAATATATTCAATATATAACGGCTTTGATCCGGCAAAAAATCCTATAACAACACAACCTCTCTCAAAAAAACTTACTATTCTTTTTACCGGCAGTATTTACGAGGGGAAACAACGTCCAGAATTATTCTTAAAAGCACTTGCTGATTTAAAAGAGAAAAAAAAACATGAACATCTTTCAGGAAAAATGTCGGTGCAGTTCTATGGCAAAAAAAATGCGCAACTTGAAAAGCTAATTTCACAGTATGAATTAGGTGATATTGTTGAATACTGTGGCATGATTGACCGAACCGAAACACTACAGAAACAACATTCAACACACATTTTATTACTATTTGGTTGGGAAGACCTAGAATCAAAAGGAATTTTTCAAACAAAACTTTTTGAATACTTCGGCGCACGACGTCCTATTTTAATTTGCGGTGGACCACCTGACGAAGAGATTAAAGAGGTAGTACACGAAGCAAAAGCCGGGTGGAGTGCATGCAATGCGAAAGAAATTGAAAAACGCCTCGAAGAAATCCTCTCAGAATATTCAAAAACTGGCACCATTGCGTACCACGGTATTCCAGAAAAAATTGAGCAGTTTTCATACCCAAATCTTGCGGGGCAACTGAATAAAATCCTCAATAGCACGCTATGAACACACTACCTTCTCTCTCCGTTGTTATCGCCACGTTCAATGAAGAAAAACATATCGCCTCGTGCCTCGATTCAATTATTCACGAAGAAAAAAACTTCGGAGTAGGAAAATTTGAAATACATGTAGCCGATGGAGGAAGCACTGATGTAACTGCCTCAATTGTAAAGGAGTACTCAAAGAAACACTCCTTTATTCATCTACATCATAATGATAAAAAAATTCAATCTGCGGGGTGGAATATTGGAATTCGTGCCTCGAAGGGTGAATTAATTTCGATACTCGGCGCACATGCGGTGTACCCAAAAAACTACCTACGTGAATGCGTGAATGCGATTCTCGAAACAAATGCAGACGCCGTTGGAGGACGAACAAAAGCCAACGCAGCCACACAGACGCTCATGAACAAAACAATCGCGGCAGTTTTATCGCACATTTTTGGCGTTGGCTCATCGTTTAGAACTATCGACAAAGGCCCCCCACGCGAAGTAGATACCGTTTTTTCTGGCTGCTACAAAAAAACTATTTTAGAAAAAGCGGGATTATTCGACGAACGATTAACACGTAGCCAAGATATAGACCTCTCAATGCGCATTAAAAAATGCGGCGGAAAAATCCTCTTACTGCCCCAACTCGTCATTTCATATTTTCCGAAAAAAACACTGGCGTCGTTTGCGGCGCACAATTGGCGAGATGGCATTTGGGCGGTGTATCCACGTCGATTTAAACCGTTCATGCTTAAACCACGACACCTCGCGCCGGGTGTATTTGTTGGGGCACTCTTACTCGGTTTCATTTTAGGGATTATATGGCAGCCGTTTGCATGGCTCGCGCTCAGCGCGCTCGCCTTCTATTTCACCACCGCAATCATCATGTCGTGTCACCTTGCCTACAAAAATAACTCGGCAGGCATGATTCTCACCGGGCCCTTTGTGTTTGCCACTCGCCACCTTGTATACGGCGCAGGAACAGTCTTTGGCTTTTTAAAGAGTCTGATTCCACTTAACAAAAAATATTGATATGTGGTATATCTGAGTACTATAAACACTCAGTATGAATTTATCTTCTCGTACCACTTCACACATCGCACTTTCAGGACTGCTTGTACTTGCAAATGCTTGCAGCGGAGCAGCTCCTTTAGAAAAAAAACCTGAAGGGCACACAAATGCCATGAGCATGGCAAACGAGTTGACCGCTCTCAACAACCGATTATTGATGACGCTCAAACCTGCCGTAGAAAACAATAATTGTATCTCCATTCCCATGGACGAAAATCGAACACAATTACATTGTACAAGTTTAGGAAAAACTTTCTCCCTGACAGCCCAATCAAGTCTACAAATAGGATGTGCAATTTCGAACTCGAGTGATGAAAAACTATTTAAAAATACATCGATTTTCTTTACACCCGACTCACTGCCAAAAGACATACGAATATTTTCTGGATTATCGATCTGTGAAAACAATATGTGCGTTGGGGAACCATCTACCGACGACGATATGATGCGTGTGCTTTCTTCTGCAATCGATGTCTGCGACACGCTTACTGCGGTTTTATCACACTAAGCAGGTATACTTGCGCCGCTATGACCTTTCTACAAAAAACCGAAAAACTAGTACGAGAATTTTTAGCGAGACCGTCACCAAAACAAAAAATAATTGTGCTCGCGGGCCCCACCGCATCGGGAAAAACGGCGCTTTCAATCGAGCTTAGCAATTTGTTCGACGGCGAGGTTATTTCGGCAGACAGCAGACAAGTATACCGCGGCATGGATATTGGCACCGATAAAATCCCACTTGAAAAAATCACGATTGACAACGGGTCTACGGGATTTTTTCACAAAGGAGTTCGGCACCACATGATCGACGTTGTTAACCCCGATGAACGATTCACAGTTGCGGCTTTCGTAGAAAATAGCCATAGCGTAGTTGCCGAAATTGCTGGTCGAAATAAAATCCCCATAATCGCCGGTGGCACGGGGTTATACATTCGCGCGCTCACTGAAAACTTCTCAATTCCAAGCGAAAATCCCGAAATCAGAAAACGCCTCTACGACGAACTTGCAAAGAATGGCGCCGAGGCGCTACACGAAAAACTGAAAAAAGTTGATCCCGAGTCTGCCGCAAAAATCCATTTTAATAATCACCCCTACGTAGTTCGCGCACTCGAAATATTCGAGCTTACCGGCACCCCAAAATCACAGCACAAAAGTGACAGCCACTATGATGTGCTCAAACTTGGGCTACGCTGGCCAAAAGAAATAATGTTCGAACGAATTAACAAACGTGCGCATGAACAGCTTACAAAAAATGGCCTTATTGAAGAGACAAAATCGCTCCTCGAACAAGGCTACTCACCCACTCTTCCTTCTATGAGCTCACTCGGGTATCGCGAGGTTATTGCGTATCTGAATGGCGAGTTAACACTCAAACAGTGCACCGAGCTTTTGCAACAAAACACCCGCCAGTACGGTAAACGCCAACTGACCTGGTTTAATAAAGAGCCAAATCTTATTTGGATAGAGGGTGAGTAACCGGCCCCGCACGTAGTGCATCAATCAACCCCGTATCGTTGTCAAAATAATCATCGGTATTTCTGGTTGTCTTATCTCCATGACAATAGGTGAGCGATGCCTCTACTGTGGGAGGAAATATTTTTAAACGAGGTACGTGTCGAATTGCCTTTGCTCCCTCATGATGCCCCAAAAGCACATTCAACATTCTATGCATACCGCTGCGATCATCAAGCAGCAGATCGACTCCTAATTGCTGTGGGAATTTGCCAGTATAATGAGAAATGTTAATTTCAAGATAGCGTGCTAAATCAACATTCGCGTGTAATTTTTTTGTATCACGAAGATTATGGTCATCGAGCACCGTAGATTCACTCGCATGTAATAAGTCTTTCAAATCGGTATCCGAAGGCATTTGGCAATATTCTAAAATACGTTGTTTGCCAAATGTATCAACGATAAATCGACATCGTTCTAGAATTTTACCTGCATCGGTTCGGAATAAGTCACTAAAGTTAAAAAGCCTGTGCGAAACAAAGGCAGCCGTGTCATCTTCTCTCATTAATTGTAAGGGACTCGGTACATGATCAATAAATCGCCATGCATCGATGACCTCAACTCCCTTTGGATTCTCAATCTGAGCGAAGTAAAGCACCTCACGCAGATGATCATACGTCGCGGAGCTCCAAATTATGGGTTTCTCAGGCATACGATCGGCGACCATTGCAAGCACGGCGTTTGCAGTGGGCCTTCGTAGTTGCACAACCGCCTTACCAATATAATCTGAAGCTAAAACGCCCTCGACATCGAAGGCAATTTTTCGCACACCTGCAGCTTTTAACACATCGATCGCTTCTTCAATTTTACCGAGGGTTTCTGGGTCGGCATCTGATTCATCACAGCGGCGATGATGGACGTCTATAAATTCATGAGAAAACATATAGGTAAGTTGGAATTATACCACATGTAGCGAGCGTCTTTAGTAGCTTGTCGGTTCATGCACATATGATATCCTCTGTGCCGCATGTCACTCCTTGGCAAAAAATGGCACATAAAACATCAAGATACTCGAATACCTCTGTATAAACGCCTTCTTACGAATCGTGGCATTACCGATGACGCCGAAGAACAGCGTTTTATTTATCCAACTCGTCAGCTCGATTTTCATGATCCCTATTTAATGAAAGACATGAGAAAAGCGGTTGAGAGGATTTTTAAAGCAATAAAAAATAAAGAGCGAATCATGATTTTTGGTGATTATGATGTTGACGGAATAACGGGCAGCGCCATTTTAATTCGGACTTTAAAAGCTCTTGGCGCAGAGGTTTCGTGCCGACTACCGAATCGACTTACCGAAGGATACGGACTCAGAAATGCATTTATAGATACATTTTCAACAGCCGACGTAAAACTGATCATCACTGTTGATAACGGCATTTCATGTGCAAAAGAAATTGACTACGCGAACTCAAAAAACATCGATGTGATTGTGAGCGATCACCACTCGGTTCCGACAGTGTTACCAAAAGCGATAGCGTTGCTTCACCCTAAAATAATTGGCTGCGGATACCCCTTTAGCGAACTTACCGGGGCAGGTGTCGCACTAAAACTAGCCCAAGCACTCGCAATGGCCACACCTGAATTCGCACCATCTAAAAAGAAAATCGTGAACGAAGCGATGATCGATGACTTCTTCGACTTGGCATGCATGGGAACCGTTGCCGACCTTGGAGATTTGCGAGGAGAAAATAGATACATAGTAAAAGAAGGACTTAAAAAAATTGCCGCCACGAGATGGCCAGGCCTTTCAAAATTAAAGCAAAAAGCAGGCATAGAAGGAGAAATAACAACCGAGACGGTCGGATTTCAGCTTTGCCCACGAATTAATGCCGCAGGCCGCATGAGTGACCCTACAGAGGCACTCAGATTATTAATTGCAGACGAAAAAAACGTCGAACAATATGCAGAGGCCCTCGACTGCTTGAATCGCGATCGCCAAAACATAATGAAAGAACTCATCGATGTAGCAGAAAACGATGTTGAATCTCAAAAAAACAATCCGTTATTGATCGTGTGTAATAAAACTTTCCACGGAGGCATTATTGGGCTCATTGCCGCACGCCTTTGCGAGAAATACAACAAACCCGCAATCGCCATGGAAGTACGTGACGATATGCTTATTGGTTCATGTCGCTCAATCCCAGGTGTAAATATCGCCGAGGCATTAACAATCGTACAGACAAGAGCTGGCACTGAATCACCTATTCTAACAAGTTTTGGCGGACATCCAGCCGCAGCAGGTTTTACTCTGCCTCTTAAAAACCAAGAACGATTTTTCAAGAGTATGAATGAGGTTTTGGGTGAAATAATGAAAGACTATGACCCCTCTCCCCTTCTTCATATTGATACGACACTTGCAGAAAGCGAAATTTCATTTGAATCGCTCAATATCATTAAGTTGCTTGCCCCCTTTGGTATGGGTAATTCTGCACCACTTTTTGCATGTCACGACTTAACTGTTCACGAAATAGTAACGGTCGGCAAAGAAAAAACGCACTTAAAAATTAGATTTAGAGCAAATAATGCCATTATCGATGCAATAGGATTTAAACTCGGAGAATTTGAGCCACAGCTACGAGGCGCGCGCAAAATAGATATTATTGGTGAGCTTGATGAAAACGTATGGAATGGAACAAGCAGAATTCAGCTTAAAATAAAGGACGCGCGCGCAAAATGAGCAAAATGTAACAAATAAAAGGCACTCCTGTATTATGATGTATGGCGAAGCAAGAATTTGACTCCCCCGTTTCAGAATCAGAAGATTCAGGACGTCGTATAAACTCAGGCGCACGTAAGTTTAATACACTGCCACTCGTCAACAAAGTCAACATGGCCTTGGTAAATTTACCAAGACAGATTGCTAAATATGAGTACATTCGCGCGAAACATATTGCCAGCCTTGATACCGATGGAAAATTAAAAAACGAAGGGCATACAACGTATATTCATGTAAACGCCCTTGTCGATGCAGTCATCGCTTTCTGCGGTACTGTTTTTTCAGGGATCACAAATCCTGCAGACTCACTCGCCCTTGTAAAGATAATTACCGATGAGACGAACCCCGCATATAAACAGTATATTTTTCAAATTCTGCTGTTATTTGGAATGTATAGCAAAAATCCAAAAGGGCTCGACGATGTTCGAGAAATGGCTATAAAACTTATTGACCCTTCATTCCGAAAAGGGAAAGAGAACATACCTATTTTTTCACAAGTACCAGAAACTGCACCAAACGCGCCTTTAGGCCAAGTTGATGAAGAGTATTTACGAAAAATTAATAAACCGAGAACCAACGAAAAACATACGTACAACAGTCCGCTCGAAGCAGGAGCAGCTGGTGCACAAGAGTTTTTTGAAAGTTTACGAAAAAATCGCACGCAACTACAAATGGCAATTGATTTTAGCGAGATGTTCCGACTCAGACTACGAACACATGCTACTTTTAGCCGAGGATTAAACAATCGAGGACTCATTGAATTGTGCAGAGCGACACAAACATACTTTAGCGATACGAATGAATCCTACATTGTATTAGGAGACGATAGGTACTCTATAAAAGGGATTCTAAGCGCGCTCGTTTCGAATGTACAACGACTTCTCGAACAGGGAGATGCTCCACGAACAATCGACGTTCAGTGGAACACCCTTGCAGGATATTCATCAATACTCGGCATAGCAGCGAAAATCTCTCACGAAAAAGACTCGCGTATTTTTGAAATCGAAGGAGCGCTTGACCCAAAAGATGAGGCAGGCGATGCAGAAGATCCTTATGCCGAAAATTCAGACGACGTATTCACCAGCGCGCAACCAGAGGCGATTAAAACACGCGCACACAAAGTTTCGGGAAAAATTCAAAAGGTACATGCGAGTACCGAAACTATTCCTCCTCACGAGGTAGAACCGGAGTCATTTATTCCAGATTTTGGCGACGGTGAAAAAACTCCTGCAGAAAACACTGAAGCAACCAGACAAAGAGTTCTGGCTGATCAATTTGCGCTATCAAGAGATATGGTGGAATCACTTAATGAAAGAGCAAACACAACGTTTCATATTGCTCAACTACTTGATAGCAAATCAACCGAAGTGCTCAAAATTGCAACCTTTAGGAGTTACTCACAGTCGATACTTAAATCAGCTGCAGAAAAAGTACTTGAAGCAGATAGACTTTCAACAATGCTCTCAAATGCGCTCTCATCGATATCGAGTCTCGATGCACTTGAAACCATTGGGGAAGTTCAAGTTGAGTGTGATGCACTACTGCACGAACTCAATAAAATCGACGCATCATTTATTGCATTCAGAGAAAAGGCCTCTGCCTACATGGTATATCTCGAAGCAAAAGCCGAGCAACGTCGAAAAGCCCGCGAATGGCTCGATGCCTATTTTGCTCCAGGATTATTTGCGGCAAAACGTGGGCTCACCTATGAAGCAATTACAGAAACAGTGTACGAACCAATTAAAGCAAACGTCATTGAACCAATAAAAAAGAAAACACGCAGTGCAATAAGAAAAGTATTACCTTATGTCCTTGCTGGTCTCGGTATACTATGTGGAACGGCAGCGCTAAAAATGTGTCAAACTGATGAGGACGCCACAACTCAAACAACAAATTCAGAAGCAACAATACCGCAGGCATCAACGCCATCGGCTGCTCCTGCACCAACGACTTCACCAACGGCCCTTGCTGCAAAAACTACCATGCCCGCCTCTCCTAAATCGGTACAATCTAAATCTATCCAAGAATCGCCTTCTGCACAATTCTACTTTAACGAAACTCTTTCAAATTCAACAATTTTCACTCCAGAAACATCATTCAAACACGCTCCACAGGCAACAGGACCAATCGATTTTATGGGCGCAGATCACGGAAAAATCGTTTCATCACACATTGACGCAGAAAAAACAGCGCCTTCTCAAAAAATAGTACAATTGAAAAAAGGTGAAGGATTAAGCCAATCCGCGCTACGCATGCACACTGAATTAGTGACACAAAAAGTTACTGAATCACTTGCATCGCAAGGAATTTCGGCATCACCATTAAAAATTGCACAGGCAGTTGAAACGCATATGGCATCGCTAAAAGGAGCTAAAAGCTATTCCCTCGCTCTCTCATATATTGGCTCGAGCGAACTAAATGATCCACTCATAAAGCAACTCGATACAACGCAAAGCGACGGTCACACCATCGTAAATCCAAGAGGAAATGTGCACTACCAAGCGGCAGAAAATTCGTATGCAATCGATCTCAACAATCCTGCAGTACGAACTGAAATCGATACAAGCACACAAAAAATCCTTCAATCACTCGCTCCTAAAGAAACCGGCACAAAAAGTTTCTTTAATAAGACTGCATCAAAATTAGGTGGATTTGTAAAAGGATTGTTTCGGTAAAATGCCAAATTTAGCTTTAGATAAAGCTAATACTAAGTTAGTCTCTGACTGTTATTCGTCGTGTCATTAATTTTAGTTCACTACCCCCCTTGACTTATATATTGATTTAAGTTATAATTAACCAATAGCTTGATTTAAAAGGCGCTTTGCGTCGACAAGCTCTAGACATAAAAAAACAAACTATGCTTACACAAACACAACAAGACATCGTATCTCTTATACAGAGATCGACCAACATACTTATTCTACCTTCAGCACCGATAGATGGAGATAGTCTCGGTTCAGCACTTGCGCTGTACCTCACTCTCAAAAAGTTGGGCAAAAAAATTACGGTTGTTGCCGAAGACGCGGTTCCTGCCACCTACAGTTTTTTACCCGAAATCGGTTCGATTCATCGCGAGCTTCATTTTATGCGCGACTTAATTGTGACGATCGATTGCCGTGAAGACGCAAATGCAGCAAAGATCAAACATGAAATTCAGGGCAACAAAATAAATATTATTTTGACGCCGAATTCTAATCCTCTTTCTAAAGATCACGTTACTTTTAGCGAAGGACCTATTCCATTCGACTGTATTATTTGTGTCGATGCCGGTGGCGTTGAACAATTTGGAAAACTCTACGACACCTCAACCGAGCTTTTTAATTTAGCTCCCGTTATTAATATTGATCACCACGCAAGCAATACTGGATTTGGAAAATTAAACTTGGTAGACATGATGGCTCCCTCAACAACCGTCATGCTTTTGCCGCTTATTCAAGCGCTCAATGAGGGATACACCGGAACAACTGGTCCCGACGGAGTTGTAAATACGAACCTCATGGACGCCGACATTGCAACATTGTTATTAGCCGGATTGATTACCGACACAGGAAGTTTTCAAAATGCAAATACCACTCCCGATGCGTTTGCCCAGGCAGCAGAATTAATAGGATTTGGAGCACGCCAACAAGAAATTA
>CAYHBN010000017.1:0-21979 GCA_964354865.1 uncultured Candidatus Peribacteria bacterium | reverse complement strand
CTGAGTCAGCAACATTTACCCGATCTCTGAGTACAAAGTATTGGGTAAGAGATGTTAAAAACACCACCGACAAAATGACGACAAAAAGCTTTTCTCTTGTCGGCAATCGAGAGAAAATCGTTGCCAGCTTGCTAAAAGTTCTCATTTATTTAACGAAAAGGTTGGCTATAGCGCAGCCAATAAACAAAAATGTAAGAATGAAGGTTCCGATGAATAAAAATCGATCGATACCACGTTTGCTTCGATAAAACTCTCCACCGCCACCGAATGCTGCACCTAATCCAACGCCTTTCTCTTGCAGTAAAATGAAGATTACGAGGAGTACTGAAACAACTACTTGTGCGATTGTGAGAAGATTTTGCATAAATTCTAGCTTTTAAAGAAAAGATGTGTGAGCCAGTTAATAATACCAAACACGAAGCCCGCAAGAAAATACGATTTTATTGTGGTTACTGTCAAGGTGATTCCAGATATTGCCAGCGCTTGGAGAGACTGATCAAAGAGCCAAAAAATAATCCCATTTAGTAGTATTAGTGATAATCCAAGCGTAACTATCTGTATAGGGAAGGTCAAAAGCTTCAAAATTGGTTTTACAATTCCGTTTAATACTCCCATTACTAAGCCACCAATGACAAAAAATGTAATTCCTCCCGTGTATGTAATTTCAGGGAACAAATACAGTACCGCGTAGAGGGTAAGTGCATTGAGGCCTATTCCAATTATAAATTTCTTAATCACGGGTGCAATATAGCATAGAAAATAAAGTCAGCCTATGGCTTGCGTACGCCAACAGTTGCGGTGCAGTCATCGAGTTCAATAGTCGTTTCTTTGTCTGATTCAAAGTCTCCCGCTTCTTGAATTTCGCTTGCGAGTGTTTCTCGTTTAATCATGTCTGCAAAGCTTGTAACGGCTTTAATAACGTATTCGTTGCCTTTTACGGAGATTACAATCCTATCTGAAATTGCATAATCTGCCTGTTTGCGCAGATCTTGAATTGCACGAACAATATCTCGTGCAATGCACTCTTGTTTTAAAGCGTCGGTGATTTCGGTTGAAAGGCTTACCACAATGCCATCTTGGCTGATAACATCGGTGCCAGCGGCTCCATCAACACTCACGTACCCGATTGAAACTTCTTCTGGAGTTAGGGTGAATCGTACGTCACCCGATTTCGGCACAGTAACGCTCCCATTATCGTTAATAGCGCAGTCCCCTGCCTTACAGAGTTTGATCAGCTCTTGGGTTTCTTTGCCGTAACGAGGGCCTATTTTGCGTGCGTCAGGGCTGACCAGTAGTTTCCATCGTGACATGTCGGTGGCAAAATCAAGTTTTTTAACATTTATCTCTTCGAGAATGACCTCTTCGTATTCTCTGATTACTTTCTCGGAAATTCTCTTTGGGAGTGCGATGGTGAGCGTCTCGAGTGGCTGTCGAACTTTTATCGTATTCTTTGAGCGAAGTGCGAGCGCGCTTGAAACTATGGTTCTAACTGCCTGAATGTCGCGGTTAAGCGGCTCGTTAATACGTTTGTCATGTGAGACAGGCCAATCAGCAAAGTGGACAGAGGTTTCTCCCGTGAGATTTTTGAAAATTTCATCGCTGATGTAGGGCATGAACGGTGCGAGTAACTTAGTGATTGTTACAAGAATCGTATACAGCGTCTCGTATGCGTGTGTTTTATCTCCATCATTTTTGCTCCATTCTTTTTCGCCTTGTCGCCTGAGCGACACGCTTTTCCAGAATCTGCGACGGCTGCGACGTACATACCAGTTTGAAAGACTGTCAGAAAAATCGAGGAAAGGACGAGTCGCCTTTGTAAGCTTGTAGGTATCCATCTCTTCGGTCACTTTTTTAATGAGAACGTTGAGTTCAGAAAGAATCCACTGATCGAGTTTATTGGTAGAATTGGTCGGATACGCCTTGTTTGTTGCAAGTGCATTTTTTAAGTGTTCGCTCGGAGCAAAACCATCAATATTTGCGTAAGTTGTAAAGAAGCTATACGTGTTCCAGAGTGTCAGTGTGAATTTTTTCACCAACTCTTCGACATGCTTTTCTGAGAATCGAACATCTTCTGCTATTGGTGCGGTTGAGTTATATAAAAACAGACGAGTGGTGTCGACGCCATGACTCTCGAAAAGGGCTGAAGGGTCAGGATAATTCTTCTTTCGTTTTGACAGTTTTTCACCATCTGCGGCGAGTAAAATCCCGTTAACAATAATATTTTTTTGAGCTGGTTGATTGAACAAAATAGTACTGATCACATGTAGTGTATAAAACCAACCGCGCGTTTGATCGAGACCTTCTGCAATAAAGTTTGCAGGAAAGTTATTTTCAAAATCCTCTTTATTATCGAATGGGTAATGCAACTGCGCATAGGGCATAGCGCCACTTTCGAACCAACAGTCGAGCACTTCACTAATGCGCTTCATTTTGCCGTCGCACTTGTCGCACGCAATCTCGATTTTATCGATGTATGGTTTGTGCAGGTCTAGTTCACTACCGCGAATCGGTAGTTCTCCCAGTGTGTATTGATAAATCTCTCCATGCTTTGCACGAAACTCTCGCGTTTCATCGACAGAACAGCGTTCAATGTAACGCTTAATTGCTCGCACAACGTTGCCGTGGGTAACGATTAAAACGCGTTTGCCTGGGTATTTTTTTGAGATGTCGTTAATGACTTGTTCGACGCGTTTCTCAACATGTCTGAATGATTCTCCGTCGCCAAAAACGGTGTCATACCACACTTGGTTATCGTCGACGGTTGCAATGAAATCTTTTAATGCAGTGCCGTCGTAGGTGCCGTGATCATGCTCAACAAGACGATCGTCAAATTCAACAGCAATTCCGTTTAAATGTTCTGCAATCTCACTTGCAGTTTCTCGTGTGCGAATAAATGGCGAAGAAATAACGACGTCAATTTTTTTCTCTTTCAACTTTTTGCCAATCGATCGAGCTTGCGCAATGCCGTCGTCAGTTAAGTGGAATTCTTTAGTAATATCTGAGTTAATTATGCCGCTCACGTTGCTCTCTGCTTCGCCATGACGAACGACAAATAATTCGGTCTTTTGAAGTGAATTCTCGTGGAGCTCTTTGATTGAACTGACTGCCTTCATGTTGCCACATTCACAGCGCCAAATTGGTATTGGGCAGCCCCAGAAACGATTTCGCGAAATGTTCCAATCGCGAGCATTTTCGAGCCATTTTCCAAATCGACCTTCTTGAATGTGTTCGGGGGTCCACTTGATTTTTTTATTGTTCTTAATGAGTTTATCTTTAATGTCGGTAACTTTTATAAACCATGCTCGAGTTGCATAACTTAAAAGTGGAGAGTCACAGCGCCAGCAATGCGGGTAGCTATGAGTGATGGATTCTTTCTTAAATAATAATCCACGATCCTTGAGCTCTTGAGCTATTTTTGCCTCAGCATCTTTTACAAACATGCCTGCATATTCCCCTACCTCTTTTGTGTAGACGCCATCCATACCGCAGTTTACAAAAATCGGTAGACCGTTTTTTTGTGCTGCTTCAAAGTCAATTTCACCGTATGCTCCGTTAATGGTTACGATTCCGGTACCATCATCGACGCTCACGTAGTCGGTTGCTATTGTGTGAAACGCATTCTTCGAAGCTAAAATTTCAGGTGCGTCATTGTAGTAATCAAACACGTGCTTGTATTTTTTACCAACAAGCGTTTTGCCTTTTACTACATCGACAACCTCGAGTCCTTCTATGCCATTAAATACCACGTCAACTCGATTTTTTGCGCAGTAGCAGAATGATCCGTCTGCCATTTTAACTTTTGCGTATTCGAAGTCAGCACCAATTGCTAAACCAGTGACAGACAATACGCTCCAAGGAGTGGTGGTCCACGCTAAGAAAAAAGTGTTTGGCTCATCTTCTAGCTCAAACTTTACGGTAATTGATGTGTCTGCAACGTCTTTATACCCTTGCGTTACTTCGAAGTTCGAGAGCGATGTCTCGCAACGAGGGCAGATGTGCATTGGTTTGTATCCTTCATAGACGAGTCCCTTTTTCCAAATTTGCGAGAAAACCCACCAAATAGACTCCATGTAATTATTATCGAGCGTTGCGTATTCGTGGTCAAAATCTACCCAGCGTGCAACACGCTTCAACAGTACATGCCAATCTTGTGTGTAGCGGAAAACGCTTTCTCGACATGCGTCGTTAAATTTTTCTACTCCCATTTTTTCAATGTCTTTTCGCCCCGATAACTTGAGTTCTTTTTCGATTTCGTATTCAACGGGCAGTCCATGACAATCCCAGCCATTCACGCGCGGAACATAATGCCCTTTCATGGTCCAATATCGAGTGACTGCATCTTTCAAGGCTGAAGCCAAAATGTGTCCGTAGTGAGGCATTCCGTTTGCAAAAGGAGGACCGTCAAAGAAGACGAATTTTTTGCCTTTTCTTCGACGAGCTACTGATTGTTCAAAAATCTTTTCTTTCTGCCAAAAATCCAGAATATTCCGCTCCATTTCGGGGAATGATTGTTTTGGATTTACGGTGTTGAATGTGAGTGTTTTTTCCATGCGAAACAATACTACCCGCAATCAGTTGAGTTCGCAAAGTTTCGTACACACTTTAGGGTACAGGTTCATAATTTTTTATCGACTGACGCTGCCCAGAGGGCACCCGCAATTAGGTCTTTGACCCACGCTAGTAGGCAATGGTTCTATTCTTTTTGATGAGAGTCGTCGTTGATTACGCGCTTCAAGAATTTTTACAAATTCTGGATCATTAAATATGCGGCTGTCTTGCGGCAATTCTTGGCCTTGGTATTTCGAAGTTCCCTTTTTTGAATACGGAACAAGTGCTTCTGAGCTCATGTCTTCAAACGCTAGCTGGCAGACACGCATTCCTGGGTACAGCGCAACGGGCATACGGTTAATGTTGGTAATTTCGAGTGTTATTGTGCCTTCAAATCCTGCGTCGATAAAACCGGCTGTTGAATGCACGATGATTCCAAGGCGGCCAAGTGAGCTTCGGCCTTCTACTCTGGCAACTAAATTATTCGCAATTTTAACTTTTTCCATAGTCACGCCTAATACAAATTCACCTGGTTGCACAATAAATGGCTCTCCCATGGGGACTTCGATCAGCGAGGTAACGCCTTCAAACGTTGAGGGATCGAGCGGGTCTAAAATGGCCGTTTTAGAGTGATTAAAAATCTTAAAACCATGGCCAAGTCGCATGTCGAGTGACGATGCATTAACATTGGTCATGTGAATATTGTCGTGTGACGAAATACCAATATCTCCTTTTTCTATGCGGGCCTTAATATCGCGGTCAGAGAGAATCATAGACGTTTGTAGCTCTTCGTTAATTGAGAAGCGATGCCAGTATATGTTTCAGGAGTTAACGCCATCAATTGTTTTTTGTCGACTTCGGGAATATTTAATTGTTTTATAAATTCTCGCAGTGTCTCGATCGTGAGTTTTTTGCCTCGTGTCAGCTCTTTGAGCATTTCGTAGGCGCCTTCAATTTTGTGCTTGCGCAGTACGGTCTGAATAGGTTCGGCTAATACTTCTATGTTTGAGTTAAGATCTTCGAGGAGTTTTGCATGGTTCACTTCGAGCTTACCGATTCCTTTTGAAAGGCTCACGTACCCTAATAAACTGTAGCCCAGAGCAACGCCGACGTTTCGTAAAACGGTCGAGTCGGTCAGATCTCGCTGCATACGCGAGATTGGTAATTTTTCGGCGAAGTGGTGAAGTAATGAATTTGCCAAGCCGAAGTTCCCTTCTGCATTTTCGAAATCGATGGGATTAACTTTGTGCGGCATGGTAGATGATCCCACCTCTCCTGCCTTTGTTTTTTGTTTAAAGTATCCGTATGAAATGTACATCCAAATGTCACGAGCGAAGTCGGTGAAAATCGTATTAATACGTGCAATTGAATCGAACTGTTGTGCAAACATATCGTGTGTTTCAATCTGCGCGGTGTAGAGGTTTGGTGTGAGCTGAATATGTGTAATAAAATCAGAGCCAATTTTTTGCCAATCGAGCTCGGGATACGCAGAAACGTGTGCATTAAAGTTACCTACCGCACCACTAAATTTAGCCAAGAATGAAATCGCTTCTAACGTTTTTACTTCGCGCTCCAAACGAGCAACAAAGTTAATAAACTCTTTGCCGACCGTCGTTGGGCTGGCAGGTTGCCCGTGTGTGTGTGCGAGCATAGGAACGTCAGCAAGTTCGATGGCCTGTGTATATAAATCGTCGATACATTTTTTGAGCGCAGGTATTAGCACTAGAGCAAGTGAGTCTTTGAGCATCAAATTATGAGACGTGTTGTTAATATCTTCAGACGTGCAGGCAAAGTGAATAAATTCGCCAAGCTCATGGAGCTTTTTATTGTCTTTAATTTTGTCCTTTAAATAGTATTCAATGGCTTTTACATCGTGATTCGTGACTTTTTCAATGTCCTTCACTTTTTGCGCTTCTTCTGGGGTAAAGGTGCTCACCAAATCACGAAGAAATGTAACTTCTTCGGTGGTGAGTTTTTGTGTGCCCGGAAGTTCAATCTCATTGCACAGATACGTGAGCCACTCAACTTCAATGTGCATGCGGTACTTCATTAATCCCCACTCGGAAAAATAGGAACTTAGGGTGCTTACTTTATCGTGGTATCGGCCATCGAGTGGCGAAAGAGCAGAAAGTTGAGAGAGCATTTTTTCGTGTATTAAAAACTAAAATTTTGCCTTCACATTAACAATATGTTCAGCAATTTTTTGCTGCAATGCAACATTCTGTAATCCGAAAATTTTTGCGATTGAAAGGGCTACATTTTGTGGCTCGAGAACTGTTAGAACAGGAGTGTCGCTCGGCATTTGGAGTGTAGAATTTATGTTCACGGAGAAGTCGTCTTTATCTTTAAACGGAGGGCACGCAATGACAGGATGTACACTTGAACCAGCGGTACAGCCAGAAAGGCCATTTGAGCGACCAGCGATTGTTACATACACAACATTCTGTTCCTTGTTTTTCTCAGTAATGTAGGCAATTAACTTTTCAGGGACTTTATGAGCTGAGAGCACTTTTACTTCGTAGGGAATGCCAAATTCATCGAGGTATTTTGTAATTTTTTCTGCGTGTTCTGTGTCTGAATCTGAGCCGAGAAGAATGGGGACAAACATTGGGTAGAGAGTTAGGTGAGTAGAAGCGAAGATCCGTGAGGACGAATTAGGGAGCTAGAGAGAAAGGAAAATACAGAATGCAGAGCTCGTGCCTGTTACATAAACCGTGCCAGGTTTTTTTCCAATCGTGCATTAACATCGCCAACTTCGGCGGTAAATGTTTGGCCGGTGATCAATTCGTACGCTTCAATATAACGACGTGCCGTTTCACAGCGTACCTCGTCTGGAATTGCGGGGATTTCGCCATCACCTCTGAATCCTTTATCTGCAAGCCATTCTCGAAGGTATTCTTTGTCGATTTTCTTTTGTTCTTCACCATTTGCGAGTCGTGCTTCGTACTCATTTGCAAACCAGAATCGTGAAGAATCAGGAGTGTGTATTTCGTCGATCAACACAATTTTTCCGTTAGGCGCGATACCAAATTCGTACTTTGTATCAACGAGGATGATCCCCTGCTTTGCGGCGATTTCAACGCCACGAAGATACAATTTCATAGATGCTTCTGATATATCTTTCCACTGTGCCTCGGTTAATAATCCTTGCTTTAAAATTTCTTCGGGTGAGATTGATTCGTCGTGGTCACCGTGGGCTGCCTTTGTTGAAGGAGTAATAATCGGTGTGTCGAATTTTTGGTTCTTTTTGAGTCCTTCGGGTAATTGATTACCGCAGAAATTTCGAACGCCTTTTTCGTAGTTATACCAAGCCGAAGTAGTCGTGACTCCTGTAATGTATCCTCGAACAATCATTTCAACGGGTAGTGCCTTGCATTCTACACCCACCATCACATTTGGGTCTGGATATTCTTGCACGTGTGTAGAAATAATGTCGGCCGTATTTTTGAACCAGAACTCAGTCATTTGATTCAGCACTTGTCCCTTAAAAGGAATCGTAGCAATCACCCGATCGAAGGCAGACAAACGATCCGATACTATGAGTATGCGGCGGTCACCTTTCGTATAATTGTCACGCACTTTTCCCTCGTACTTAACGCCGAGGTTCGGAAAATCGGTCGCAGACAAGGTGTACTTGAGCTGCTCAGCAAGTTGTGATGGTGAAATCATAGTGACACGATTATAAATGAGCATCTCATAAATGCCAAAGAATTTGATCATTAGAGTTTGAGGCTGTAATCTAGGTGCACCTTATGAAAAAAACTCAAACTCCATCACTCACAAAAAAACTTGGACAAGTTACCGCCGTCATCGGCGCTCAATGGGGCGATGAAGGTAAAGGAAAATTAGTGGATTTATTGGCTCAGGAATACCCGATCGTGGTTCGTGCGACAGGTGGTGCGAATGCAGGACACACCATTTATGTGACCGATAAAAAGACTAAAGAGAACAAGAAGTACGTGTTTCATTTGATTCCTGCGGGAATGCTGCACCCAAAGGCGATTTGTGTCATGGGGAACGGCATGGTGGTTAATTTAAAAACACTCTTAGAAGAAGTAGAAATATTAGAAAAGGCGGGAATAAAAGTAGATGGACGATTGTTGATTTCTGACCGTGTACACCTTGCAACCGACTACCACAAAGCAATCGATCTTCGCCAAGAAGAGTTAAAAGGAGCGGGGAAAGTTGGTACCACGGGTCGTGGAATTGGTCCTGCCTATGCCGATAAAATTAGCCGTATTGGCTTGCGTGCGGGTGAGTTGTTGGATTTTAAGACGTTTACCACTCACTATCTAAATAACCTCGAGGCACACACCGCTATGTACGGCATTTCGCATGATGGGACTGCAGAATTGGTTGAACTTCAAAAACTGGCAAAGCGTTTTGCCCCAATGGTTACTGACACCAGCGTTTTTATTGCTGATTGTTTGAAAAAGAAAAAGGCAATTTTGTTAGAAGGAGCGAATGGCACACTTCTCGACATAGATCATGGCACATACCCATTTGTCACTTCATCAAACGCCTCAATCGGAGGCATTATTTCAGGTACGGGTTTGCCGCCACAGGCACTTAACTCGACTATCGGGATTGTGAAGGCGTATATGACACGTGTAGGCTCTGGCCCTTTCCCTACCGAATTAAATAATGATCTAGGCGAAGCTATTCGTAAAAAAGGCAGTGAATTTGGAGCAACGACTGGCCGTCCTCGACGTTGTGGTTGGTTCGATGCGGTTGCCACAAGCTACAGTGTTCGCGTGAATGGACTTACCGGCGTTAACCTCACTAAGCTCGATATTTTGAGCGACCTAAAAGAAATTCTCGTTGGCGTTGCGTATTCATACAAAGGCAAAAAGACGACGAATTTTCCTGCTTCAATCGAAATGCTCAATGGGGTTGAAATTGTCTACAAAAAATTCCCTGGTTGGAAAAGCGACATTACGGGCGTGACTGACTTTAAAAAACTTCCGCTTAAATGTCAGAAGTACGTTTTGGCGCTCGAAAAAATGATTGGCTGCAAAATCCAGTTTATTGGTACGGGACCAAATCGCGATCAGATGATTGTGCGCTAAGAAAACTCTTCGCATTAGATTTTTACAAACTTTGATTTGTCTTGTTTGTACTCTTCTCCTAATTTTGCCCAATGCTCTTTGAGTTGTTTTTGCTCTAGAACATCGCTTTCTTTAGCTAAAATTGAGGCAGACTTATTCTTGTACATTTTTGCGGTAAAGTTGTGAGCATCTTGCTGCAAAATTTCATCACAGGCTTGGTCAACTTTTTCATACTCGTGTGTGTTCCACATTTTTTTCATGCGTTCTACGCTTTCGGCGAGGTGGATTTTTGAATCTAAGATACGAGCTTTTGTGCCGTGCACTTGTGTCTCTTCAAGTAATCCTAAAACTCGTTTGTGCGTTGGTTCAATTTTGAGTAGAGACGTATAAAAGGCCTCGGCTGCCATAAAGTCTGAAGTATTGGCGAGGAGTGTATTTTGTTCAAGTTTGCCGTCAATCACCTTGTAGCGGAATTTTTGAATCATCTTTTCTGCCTCAGCGTCGCCCGGAAAATACTCTCCGAGTTCGTTGCATGCTTGTAGCACATCATCGTACTTTTGCTCTGTAATAAGGATTTCAATCGCGGTACGTGCTTTATCTTTTAGTTCTTTGTGTGCTTTTTTTACTTCGTCAGTGAGCGTCTCATTTAATTTAGAAACAAGCGACAGGAGTTTTTTGTGATTAGGAGAAAATTTTAGGAGTTTTCCATACACCACACGAAGGTCATCATAACGATGTTCATCCCACAACTTCATGGTGTTTTGAATGTCGCGATCAACCATGTCTTCATTTTGTTTTTCAAGTTTCACGTGAATGTTAGAAAGCATTGATTGAGCTCCATTGTGATACGGATTCACACGCAGCAATTCTTCACATGCTTTGAGAGCGGTAACCAAATCGCCGCGATCAACGAGTTGATCTACGGCTTTGAGTCCTTCTTTTACGTATGTATCTGGGTCAAGCATCTAACAAGTATACCAAAAAATGCCTGTTTTTTAAACCTAAATATTATCCTTTAATAATAATAGTAGTCACAAAAGCGTACGCAAACCCAAAAATCACCGCTAAAACAGCGGTTACGATTCCCGCCCAGATTCCGTTCCAGATAGTATTTAGCCACGTTTCTTGTAAGAAAGTTTTCTCAGTCACGATTTTCTGTTCAATATATTTCTGTTGTAGCGCGTTTGAAATTATATATGAAACTATAACGGTGAGTATGAACATTACTCCTTGATTAGTGGGGGTTTTTACAAACAACGCGTACCCCAAAAAAAAGAGGAAAATGATGGCATACCCAATTTTTTTCGTTTTACTAGCGAGTATTGGTTCGCCTAGATCGACATAGTTTTTCGTAAGTAAAAAAACGGTGGCTAGTGGTCCCCCGAAGAGTGTTGCAAGAGCGATTTGTTTTGGAGCAAAAAGTTTTTTCATAATAATAATGTTAGAGGTATTTACTTTGGTTATTCAGCTTCTCTAGGCGGATTTTCGCTTCTTCTAAACGAGCTCGGTCTTGCGCGATAATGTCGGCTGGTGCTCGGTCTACGAAGTTCTTATTTGAAAGTTTGCCTGAAAGTGAGGCTATATATTTTTCGACATTTGCAATCTCTTCGACATTTTTTGCCTTTTGAGAAGTGACGTCGAGTAACTCGCTAACCGGCAAAACAATTTCTACGCCACTCATAAACGTGCGAAGTGTTGGTTTCATTTGCTCAATTTCTGGTGTCATTTTAGACTTAATCGTTAATTCACTCACTCGCCCAAGTCGCTCAATCGCCTCTCTTTTTTCTTCGAGGATTTTTGAGTGTGATGTAACAAGTGTAAGTGGAATTTTTTTCACTATATCTATGGTGTTTTCTTGGCGTAGCGCGCGGATTGCTGAAATGGTATCGACAACAACCTGAAGCTCTTTTGCTTCTTTCTTAAATATCTTCTTTTTGTCTGCAACTGGCCATTTTTGTAGCATGATGAAATCTTTTTTGCCCAGATTTTTCCAAATTGCCTCGGTTACATAGGGCACAAAAGGGTGAATCAATTTGAGGATCGTTTCGAGTACTTCGGTGAGCACTGCTACGTTTTTATGTTCGCTCTTTGAGAACTCGAGGTACCACGCGCAGAATTCGTTCCAGGTGAAATCGTAAATCTTTGAGCCTGCGTCGGAGAATTTAAACTTTTCTAAATCTTCAGTGACCAAAGCGACAACTTCTTGAGTTCTCGTTAAAATCCACTTATCAGACAACGATAGCGGCATTTTTTTTGCAGGTGCTTTCTTCGATTTTTTTGCATTTTTCTTCTCGTCTTCCATCTGCATAACTGCAAAGCGTGACGCGTTCCAAATCTTATTCACAAAGTTTCTAAAGCCGGCGATTTTCTCTTCGTAGAGACGTAAATCGTTTCCCGGCGTACCGCCAATAACCATCGATAAACGTAGAGAGTCGGCACCGTATTTTGCAATCATATCGAGCGGATCGATACATGTTTCAGGATTCGACTTGCTCATCTTTTTGCCCTCACGTGTGCGAACCAGTCCGTGCAGATACACCGTCTTAAACGGCACGTCATTGAGCGCATACTGCGTCATGAGAATCATACGAGCGACCCAGAAAAACAAAATGTCGTAGCCCGTTTCGAGCACACTCGTTGGGTGAAATTTTTTCAAATCGGGAGTGTTTTTTGGCCAACCAAGTGTTGAAAAAGTCCATAATCCAGCCGAAAACCATGTGTCGAGGGTGTCTGGGTCACGAGCAACTTTTCCCTTACACTTTGGGCATTTCGTAACCTCTTTCGTGCTAGCAATTGGATCTTCACAGCCACTTTGGCAATACCACACCGGAATTTGATGCCCGAACCAAATTTGGCGAGAAATACACCAATCATGCAGATTCTCCATCCAGTTGTAATACACTTTCTCAAAACGATCGGGCACTATTTCGATCTTCTTTTTTCTCACTACTTCGATTGAGCGTTCTTTCAAACTTTTGCCCACTGTTTTTTCGCCAACTCCTTTAAATTTTTTATCTACATTGATAAACCACTGACGGCTAACAAGCGGCTCAATTGGCGTGTCGCAGCGGTAACATAATGCGATGTTGTGCACGTAGTTTTCTTCAATTCGGTCAACCAATCCTTTCTCGGTCATCTTGGCTACTAGTTTTTTACGGATGGCACGTGCATTTTGGCCCGCATATTCACCTGCGTGATGATTCAAGTTCCCCTTTTCATCGATGATTTGAATAATGTCGAGGTTGTGTCGTTTTGCAATATCGAAGTCTATGAAGTCGTGAGCTGGAGTGATAGTCATGGCACCCGTTCCAAACTCCATATCGGCTGCTTTGTCGGCGATAATTGTTGCCTCTACATCGCCATCAATCCATGGAACCATCATTTTTTTGCCAATCGAATCATGGTAACGCGCATCGTCTGGATTCACGATAATTACTTTGTCTAAAAACTTTGTCTCTGGCCGAACGGTACCAATAACAAACGGCCCATACTTGAGATAATAAAACTGAGTGCGCTCCTCTTTGTAGTTTACTTCGTCATCTGCCAAGGTCGATTCACAGCGCGGACACCAGTTCACAATGCGATGCCCACGATATATGAGTCCGTCGTTATACATTCGAACAAAAACTTCGCTCACTGCGGTCGATACGTCTGGTTCGAAGGTATATCGTTCGCGGCTCCAGTCACACGAAGATCCCATTTTGCGCACTTGATTACGAATTGTTTTTTGTGACCCTTTTACGAACTGGTCTACGCGTTTCAAAAACACTTTTCGACCCAATGTGTGTCGAGTCGCCCCTTCTGCAGCAATAACCTTTTCAACCTTATTTTGTGTGGCAATCGAGGCGTGATCGGTGCCCGGTAACCACAACGTTGAGTCCCCTTTCATACGGTGAAATCGAACCATAATGTCTTCGAGTGCGAGCATCACTGCATGGCCAAGATGAAGTGTCCCTGTGGCATTTGGCGGCGGCATCATGATGGTAAATGGCTTTGCTCCCTTCTTGGTCGAAGGCTTAAATGCACCAGCTGCTTCCCACTTTTTATAAATCCCATTTTCAAATTTTGATGCATCGTATGCTTTTTCGAATTTCATGAGTGGATTATACGGCCAAAAATCCTCTAATAAAAGCTCTTTTCCCTAGTCTATTCCACTTATTTTACATACATCAAGCTTTGTTGTGTAACGGTATGGCGTCTGTTCAGTATCAAAGAGTATGAAACTTTCAACTGCCATTAACATAGGCCCAGATGGAGTTCAGTATGCTGATGATGAAGGGGTGTTCACTTCAGCGCATCCGACAAAGGTTTATTCTGCCGAAAAACCACATATACGTGCGCAGAGCGATGAACTTAAAGAGTATGTTCTGCTTTTACTCACTCAGTCATGGGCAAATATTGAAGGAACAATAAACGTATTGCCTGCAAATTCACTTGCCTTATTACTACGTTCATTCGAGCCATGCATACGATTATATGATAATAAAAGCCGTGTTGATAAGCATGTACTTATGGTTTTAATTAACGCCCATATAGAAAGAACGATTGATCCATACTGGAAAGGGATTGTTTCTTTTCTGTTGAATAAACAATTAATGAATTCTGACTCTACCGACGATTTAGTGAGCGAAGTGATCAGGCATTATTCAGTGGCTCAAGTTCGATTTTTAACACAGCAACAGGTTCAAAATGCGGCCTAAATGTGATATACTGTACCAGTATGAATATAAGTGAAAAAGAAAAATTACTGCTCGAAAATATTCGGACAAAATTCCCTAAAAATGGAGATTCGCTACATCGCGCGCTGGTAGAAGTTTTTTCTACGTACCCAAAACACCTTTTGAACGACAAGTACGATATAGACACCGTGCGCAGTTTTCTTCATGCGCTTATGCAAGATAGCTCGAAAAAAGGCCACGAACAGTACATGCAGATAGTGTTTGAAGACGAGACTCATCATGTTTTAAAACAGAAGTGTTTGGGTGCAGACGACCTTTTACAGTCGATGATGAAGTCACTTGGTTCGTCAGTAATAACACAATTGATCGAAGACACGATGATGAAAATGTCTGAAACTGAATTTGACACTGCTCAAATCGAAAATCTGGTAGATCTGGTAAAAATGCGAAATAAATTAAGACAAGCTGAGCAAAAGTTTTTAGAGACTGCTTTTGTTCGCTATTTAGATGCACAGATTGAAGTTCTCTCAAAACAATTATGACATCAGCACAATCATTCGAAGTAATGGGATTTGAATCCCTCCCCAAAAATCACGATGTATCAACGCGTGAACGTATCGATGAGTTAAAAGGACTTGAAAATAAACTACTTAAACGTGGCGAAAAATTGCCAGAGGCACAAATGCCCGATATAAGTCTTGAGCGCCAAGAGCTTCAAGAATCGAGTGAGTCAATTTGGTCTAAATTTGGTAAGAGCATTGAAAAAGCGTTTGAGTTTTTAGTAGTAAAGCCGGCAAACTATGTATGGGAAAAAATTAAAGATCATCCAATGAAAACAATTATGCTTGCCTGTGCAGCATTTGCAATGTGGTATTTCTCGGCTCCCCTTTCTGCAGGAATTTCGGGAATTAAAGAGGCCGGTATGAAGCTGACTAAAAACCTTTTTGGAAAAGCGATTTCGATCGATCCAACACAGATAAATGTTATTGATGACTTGTTCCCACAAACAGAAACAGGTGTATCTCAACTATAAAAACACATGGGTTCTCAAAACGAAAAACCAAAAGAATCGAATAGAAATAAGTCGGCAGAAAATGTCGATAATTTAAAATTTCTGCAACAAAATCCTGATAAAAAATTACCAACGAAAACCGAGAAGTTGTTACGCTATTTACACGATGAAGAATCGGCCATCACAAAAAAAACTCGCGACTTGTATGAACGATATAGTCAGGTCGAACGAAAGCAACTTGCCGAGCGTGAGAGTAACGATTTAGAAGAAGAAAGGCTTTCCATAAAAGGTGCAATTGAGAAACGCGAACAACGTTTGGCCGATATTTTAGGATTTAAAAAAATGCTCGTTGAACATGCTAATGATAACAGTCTTGATACCTCGGTAGATGGCATGATACGCATGTATGAACACGGGTTTAGCGGGAATAGTCGCTCTACTGTTTCGGCTGAGTTCGATGTAGCAAATGGGCAGTTAGATGATTCACTTGATGAGGCTCAAACACTCTATTTACAAGAATTAATGGGGCATGGCGACAAGGATGCTTTTGTAGAAGCCTATGCGACTAATTTAGATCGATACGAAGAGGTTTCGGAAAAAATACTTTCGCTCAAGAAAAAAGATCGCGATCAAAATATTGATGTTCTTCTTTCGACGTTGAATTTTTATGAATCATTTACTACTCCAAACTTTGAAAAAGTCGTTGGTGATGCGATTGAAGCTGGTGCTCAAGAAGTAATTAGTAACCAGGAAAAATACTTTAAAGGATTACGTGGGTTTATTCAGCGACATGTTGAATTAGGTGGAAAAGCGGTAGTAAATTTCCTTGCGACTCCCGAAGATCAAAATGAGTCAATTGCTCGGAGTATTCTTATCAAGAGTGTCCAAATGAGCGTTGATATCATAAGACCCATTAAGTACGATAAAGCCGTTATAGATGCGGTTAAACAAGAGACCATCGCGCAAGTAATAAGTTTACGAGATGCGGTTGATATAAAAGCGGTTAGGACTCTGCGTGAAGCGTGTATTAATTTAAAATCAAATCCTGATGATTATTTGCAATCTGATGATACCCGTGAATTCAAAAAAGCTTTTTCCGAATACCTGCCTACCACGGTTGATCTTGTCAGACGTCATGTTGCGGTAGAACAAGAATTGATTAATGATGCGTATATTCTTAGCCAGGGAGAGTCAAATTCTCAGTTTAAATCTGATTCAACGCTGCGCGCAAAAGCACTTCAATCTAAAGAAGGAGTCGACTTTATACGATCTCTTCGATTGTATGCACCTTTCGGTATTCTTATGCCGACCGAAGTCGATTTAAAAGATGGTTCTGTAATGCATCTCAAATCTCCGTATACTGTTGGATATTTTGAAGAACATCCACTCATTGGTATTGCCGTTCAAGATGCCGAAGTTGCAGCAACAGTTGCGGTGGCCAGCAAGCTCGCACCGTGGGGAGCAAAATTGAGCAAGTGGATGCTCGAAAAAGCTATCGGGAAAACGACCGTTAAAGTTTTGTTAGCTCCTCCAAAAATCGCTGCAAAATCAATGACGTGGGCATTAACGAAAGTCGTTGGCAAAGGATTGGCAAAAAGTTTAACGGGTGCAGCCACTATTGGCCCGGCTGGAACTATTTATGGCATTGTCGATACAGGAAACGAAATTCGTGAATATTTAGATGATGCTGACGAGGCTGAAGTTTTAAATAAAATTATGTCTTTTAGGGCTCAAGGTGAGACGATCCCCGCTAACGAATCCGAAAAAATTCGCCAACAGATTTTGGTAACAGAAATTAAACGATTAAGAGGGTGGTTTCAAAGCCCCGGTCGTGAACTCGGCAATACAATTGATAGCACGTGGGATCGTTGGAATATCGATAACTTGGGAGAAGCTAACGATGACACGCTCCATATTCGTAAGACGATGCGCGAAACAGGTGAACTTCGAACTGCCTTTCTAAATGCGAACAGAAAGTTAGTATTATTAGGATTTGAGCCGTTTACTATGCCATGAGGTAGGTTTTCGTCTTGCAATCCGCCCAAATAGCACTAAAATAAGCGCACATTTACTTAGTTTTTCTTTCGATCGCTTTTTATCCTGTCCCTTTGGCCGCCTACGTATAGGCCACTGGAGATTCAAAAGCGAGATGACAAAGAAAAGCCTTAACCCCAAGGATCTATGTCTACTCCAGACAAAAAAGTTCTCACCTCGATGATCGAGGCTGGTTGTCACTTTGGCCACCGTGTTTCAAAGTGGAACCCTAAAATGCGCAAGTATCTTTACGATAAGCGCGATGGTATTCACATGTTCGATTTAACCAAAACAGCTACAAAGCTCGAGGCTGCATGCGACTTTTTGCGTGAAAGCGCGGCTGCAGGTAAGTCTGTATTGCTCGTTTCTACAAAATTACAAGCAATCAAACTTCTTACCGATGCTGCAGTTGCGACTGATTGCCCATACATCACTAAAAAGTGGATTCCTGGTATTTTGACTAACTTCGATACGGTAAAACGCCGAATCAAATACTTTAAAGATTTGAAGGATCAGAAAGCAGCCGGCGAATGGGAGGAGAAATACACTAAAAAAGAGTGTGTTGAGCTCGGCCGTTCATTGAAAAAGTTACAAGATGCGTTCTCTGGTGTTGAGAATATGTACCGTGTGCCAGATGTTGTTGTTGTTCTCGATGCAGTTCGAGATCGATTGGCTCTAAAAGAGGCAAAACGATTAGGAATCCCTACTGTCGGACTTTGTGATTCAAATGCGGATCCAGATTTGTTGACTCATATTGTTCCAGGCAACGATGATGCAGTTAAATCACTTTCATTCTTCGCAAATGCTTTTCAAAAGGCAATTTCAGAAGGCAAACATCGTGCTGGTGCTGCTAAAAAACCAGAGTTGCACGAGAAGGCTGCTCTGTAGTCATTCGACATCTGTTATTACTGTCAAAGAGTCCCGCATTTGCGGGACTCTTTTTTGTTGCATTTTTAAAATGCCTGACTATACTCGAAAACAGCTCCCCCTATTATAAATACAGGGGGAGTTTTTAGTTCCCTTAGAATTCGTTGTACCCTGCTGCGTAGCAGCCATGTACTCGCAATTATGTCTATTTTATGGTAGAATACTATTGTTAATTAACGAATATCTATGGAAAACCAAACACCAAACGTAGAAACACCAGTTACACAAGCACCAGCTCCGACTGAAACTGCCGCTCCTGTTGAAAGCACTCCAACTGAAGTAGCGACCCAGGTTGCTACGGTAGAGCCACAAATTGAATCAACAAATGCTGAACGCGTTTTTGCGACTATCGGATACGTTGGTCCCCTTTTTGTACTCCCACTCGTAGCTCAACCAAAGAGTGACTATTGTAAATTCCACGCTCGTCAGAGTATGGCTCTCTTGGCAATTTTCTTTTTACAGTTGATTGTATTAGTTGCGATTCCTCTGCTTGGTTCACTCCTCACCTTCGCCCTTTTTGCCGCCTATATTCTTTGTATGTATAACGCCTACATGGGAAAAATGTGGAAGATTCCTGTTGTTGGAGCAATCGCACAGAAAATTGATTTTGATGCGTTCTTAGGTAAAGCGACTGCAACTGTTGCACACATGAATGTTGTAGGTGCCGCAGCTGATAAAGTAACGAATGCGATGACGAGCGCGGTAAAGAGTGTGACTGATTCTGCTAACGATAAGATTGCGACTCCCGAAGAACCACAAGCCACAGCACCGACAGAACTAGTTGTAAAATAATTCTTGTATGTCTGATGCCAAAACTCCTCAAAGTAATTGGTGGTATTTAGACGACGAAAGTGACAGGAAATTGAACGGAGCAGCTGCTGATTTACTGAAAACGGTGAGTCCTGAAAACAGTGACCCGCGTTGTATAGAAAATAAAGAAGCAGAGCGTCGTTTTTACCAGCTGTTAGAGCGAGCGCAATGTTCCGGCGCGCCACAGTGGTTAAACCAAGCTTTGAATGAAAATCACTATGCAGCTATGAGTGATAAAAAGCTTGCACAAAAGGGTTACACTGATGCCAGTCCTGAATATACACACATTGTAAATCCACCAGAAACAACAGCTTTTTGGAATCCTGAAGAGCCGTATTTGGGTTGGAAGTTACACCTGAATGTACGTGCTGAAGATGTTCCTTTTGTAAAAGAATTTTTATTACAAAATGATTTCTCTCATAAGTATTTATCAGGTGGTGAAATTGAAGACGGCAAAATATTTACTATCTATTGCGGATCAAAAAAGATGGCAGATCGCAATGCGCAAAGAATTGTGGCTCACTGCAAAGATGTTCTTTGTGCGCCTTTAGCCTTCGATGAGATTGTTATTGCTCCCGGTGTGTGTGGGCGTTTTGTAGGAGATTTAAAAGATTTTACGCAGTATGGTCATGGCGTTAAAGGAATGGGTATATTACACGATAGGGCTAGTGGGTTGGTATTTTCAGATGCAAGTAACAGAAAGTCTCTTCTACTTCAGGCTTTTACTATGACGTATTCAGCATTGGCTCGAAGTTACGGTGAGTATTTTTATGGCAGTTGCGAGCAAAGCGAGTAACTTTCCCCCGTCCCGTCTTGATTTCTAATCCCCTTCTTTCTCTTTACTTTTACTGTTTTTACCAGTAAATTATTCGCGCTATGACAACAATTTCATTAGATCAGATCAAATCAATTCGGGCTAAAACAGGCGTTTCAATGCAGGCATGTAAAGTTGCCCTCGAAGAGGCGCAAGGCGATGAAGAAAAAGCTATCGAACTTCTTCGAAAGAAGGGTGTTGCGAAGGCGGCGGAACGAAGTGAACGAACAACCGGCGAAGGTTGTGTCGCTTCATACATTCACTCAAATGGTAAAGTTGGTGTATTACTCCAGCTTGGCTGTGAGACTGACTTCGTTGCTCGAAGTGAAGACTTTGTAACTCTTGCAAAAGATTTAGCTATGCACGTTGCAGGACTTTCTCCACTGTACGTTTCACCTACCGATGTTTCAGAAGAACTTGTGGCAAAAGAGCGCGTTATTTGGTTAGACTCACTTGCAAAAGAAGGAAAACCAGAGGCAATGCATGCAAAGATTATGGAAGGCAAAGAAAAGAAATTCCGTGAAGAAGTTTCTCTCATGACTCAGCCATTTGTAAAGAACGATGAGGTTAAAGTTGAAAAACTTATCTCTGATATGGTTTTGAAGCTCGGAGAAAATATTCGAGTTGTACGATTCACTCGTTTCAGCTTCTAGTTTTTTCTTGTTACATCATTTAATCAAAGGGCGAATGAAAATCGCTACGGTTTTACCAGCTACCATTGCTCGCGCCGTTGATTCTTTGCGCCGAGGGGGCTTAGTTGTATTGGTTGATAGCCATGATCGCGAGAATGAGGCCGATTTAGTAGCCTCTGCAGAAAAAATTACTGCTGAGACCGTTAACTTTATGGTTACTCATGGTCGCGGGCTGCTTTGCGTTCCACTCGATACCGGTACGGCGGTGAGAATTGGCTTGAGTACTGCTGTGGTAAAAAATCCTCGAATGCTTTCGCACTGTAATTTTACTGAATCAGTCGATGCGCGCGAGGGTATTACAACCGGCATTTCTGCTCAAGATCGAGCTTTTACGATTTCACTTTTAGCGAACTCAAAATCAGTCGCTGAGAATTTTTCTACCCCTGGACATATTTTTCCACTCATCGCAAAAGATGGTGGCGTTTTAGAGCGACCTGGTCATACCGAGGGCACCATTGCACTTTTGAAAATTGCAAAATTGCGAACAGTTGGAGCAATTTGTGAAATTATGTATGCCGACGGAACAATGCTACGTGGTAAGCGGCTTCTCGCTTATGCAAAAAAACATGACTTGCCGATTTGCTCTATTGAAGAAATCGCCGAATATGAGAGAGCTCAAACAGTCTTTGTAAAAAAAGAAGTTGAGACCCCGTTACCCACGGAGAATTTTGGAATATTGAAAATGATTGGTTACAAAGGCACACTCGACGATAAAGATCATGTTGCCTTAGTTCTAGGAAAGATTGATGTAAAGAAGCCTGTATTGCTTCGTATGCACTCAGAGTGCCTTACGGGCGATGTATTCGGTTCGGTACGTTGCGACTGCAATAAGCAGCTTTTTGCCTCATTAGAGGTAATGAAAAAAGAAGGTTCGGGCGTACTGCTCTATTTGCGACACGAAGGTCGAGGCATTGGGCTGATTAATAAATTAAAAGCATATAATTTACAAGACGGTGGATTAGATACCTATGAAGCAAATGTAAAACTTGGATTTAAGGCAGATGCTCGTTCATTCGAGGTCGCACGCGATATGATTCGAGATTTACGAATTACAAAAGTTCGCCTCATGACTAATAATCCCGAGAAAATTAATATGCTCGAGAAAAGCGGGATTGAAGTTGTAGAGCGAGTTCCTCTTGTTTGTACTAATGCTGCTCCCCTTTTGAAAAAATATCTTTCTGCAAAAAAGAAACGTGCAGGCCACTTGTTATGAAAACGAAATTAGCCACTACTACAGACGACGCGTTTTTCATGACGAGAGCGCTTGAACTTGCAAAAAAGGGATTGGGCGCCGTGTCTCCGAATCCTCTCGTGGGCGCAGTTTTGGTAAAAGATAATGAAGTGATTGGTGAAGGCTATCATCGTGGTTATGGTCTTGCTCATGCAGAAGTTGAGGCATTCGCTGATGCAAAGAA
>CAYHBN010000016.1:0-22670 GCA_964354865.1 uncultured Candidatus Peribacteria bacterium | reverse complement strand
CACTATAAAGAAATTTAATTTCGTGTCCTTTTTTGAGAGCAGTCTTCGACGGTTTTGGCATCGATTTAAAAAAAACATGTTCAAACCATAATTTTTCGCCAAGCCACACCGGAATCGCCTCGGTAAATATTTTTGCCGTTTTAGGAAAAAACGCCAATGCGTTGTTTAAAATCCTCTCAAATTTCTCAAAGGGCTTTTCGTAAAAAACAACATAATCAATGTCGTCGACCGTTAAACCAGCTTGCTCTAAACAAAATTTTGCCGCATTGGTCGGGAATCCCGCGTCGAACTTTTTGCGCGTAAATCGCTCTTCTTCGCTGGCTGCCACAAGCCGTCCGTCGACAACGAGTGCCGCGGCTGAGTCATGATACAGTGCTGAGATGCCTAAGATATTCATAAAGTGTAACGTATAACGTGTAACGTGGAGCGCATCTTAACGATATACGTTACACGATGCGCGTTACACTTAATAAGGAAGCTCCCACTTTTCGAGGGTATGCGTGTTAAATTCGTCATCGACAGGAATCCAATACGATTTCACCTTTGAAAAACGATCGCCAAATCGTGTATCTATAAATTTTTTGCCAAAAAGTTTTGCAACTATCCAAACCAACGCAATGACACTTATATAAAGGAGTGACAAAATCACACGCGTCATAATCCCGCCAATAAAATCACCAAGGGCGATAAAGGCGTTTTTGAGGATTTTGAAGGGGCGTAGAATTTTCATAGAAAGCACGGCGATTATACCCGAAATAGCCGCGTTGACCATCTGTATACAAAAGTATATAATGTATACAGCATGACGAAAGTAATATCAACTCGGCTCGAAGAGGAATCTATAAAACAGATAGATCTGTATGCGCGAGAACTGAATATAGATAAAACGTCTTTTACGAGACTGCTCTTATTAAAGGGATTAAAACAGGTCGAACAAGAAAAAAATCTTGAACATTTCAGAAATAATTCATATTCGCTTGGTAAACTGGCCGACAGTCTTGGTATTACCAAGTGGGACGCGCTGATACTCCTTAAAGAAAAGAATATTCCTCTGCCTTATTCTCAAGAAGATCTCGAAGATGACTTGAGCGCACTCTGACTATGAAACTTGTCTGCAACTCCTCTCCACTTATATTTCTCGCAAAGCTGAATAAGCTCGATTTACTCGCGCCGTACGCAGTTCTGATTCCTAAAGAAGTACATGACGAACTTTTGGCTAAAGAATGCGCTGAAAAGGATTTACTCGAAGCTTTTTTCAAACAAAAAAATGTGGAGATTATGACGTCGCCGAAACCAGTTATTACAAGTAATAGCCTCGGGAAAGGTGAGTTGGCCGTCATAAACCTCGCACTCGAAGAAAAAATGAATACTGTCATATTAGACGACCGACGAGCACGAACAATGGCTCGAACTGCGGGGCTTGAAACTCATGGCATAATTTGGATACTTCTCGCCGCCTACAAAAATGAAGAACTAACAAAACAAAAAACATACGAACTCATCTGCGACTTGCCGATTCATGGCTTTCGAATTGATCAATCGTTCCTGCTTCAAATCCTCAAAAAACTGGTATAATACCAACCACTATGGTTGGCTCGCGCTCAGGCACACGAAATAGAAGTAGATTCTCTCGCATTCAAGTACTTTTTATAATGTCGATTTTGGCCGCAACCGGTATTTGCGCACAAATGATCAACTTACAGGTTGCACAAGGAGGCGCGTACTCGACGCTTGCAGAACAAAATCACCTTGGATACAGCGAAGTGACCGCACGCCGAGGAGAAATCCTTATTCGTGACCCACATTCAGATGAGTTATTTAGATTGGCGACAAATATTTCTCAACCGACTTTGTTTGCCGACCCAAGCCTTATTAAAGATGCCGCATACGTCACAGACAAAATTGCGACACTTATTTTCGACAAAGAAGCTGAGCTAAAAAAAGAAGAAGAACGCATTAGGCAAACAAAAAGAATTATTGCTTCAGATGTAAGTCCCGAAGAACAAGCACGCGTTTTAGGTTCATTATTAGGAGGAGTTAGTGCCGCCGCTGGCCAAGCCGCTCCACCTTCTGCCGCAGAGTTAATGGCTGCTACAAGCGGTTCATCTTCGAACACCACCGCAACCCCCGCCATTGTTGTCCCTCCACCACCGCCAACTGCTGATCAAATAAAAGTAGCTACTGCGCTTTCACTTAAACCCCGCAGTGAAGAAGAACTTTTTGCGGTATTTAAAGCTGATCTACTACAAAGACTCGGTCAAAAAACACGTTCTTCAATCCTCTTATATAAGGACCCCGGCGATGGTATAAAAGATTTTCTCAACAAAAACCACATATCTGGAATCGAGCTCACGGCCGACGGGGTCATGGCGTACCCAGGCCAAATTTCAGATCAAGACTATACGGCAAAAATTCTTGCTCCAATTGTTGAGATTCCCTTTGAACGATTGAAAGAATTGCTCTATGGGCGCAATCGCTACACCGTACTTCGCACAAAGTTGCCAACCGAAATAGAGCAAAAAATCCGTGACATGATTAAAGATGATAAGGCATCGAAAAAAGGATTATTCACCGGCATAAACTTTCAAGAAAAAACATACCGTTATTACCCCGAGGGCGAACTTGCAGCACAGGTAGTTGGATTCACCTCTGAAAGAGGAGGTGTGTATGGCATTGAACAAAGCTTTGATTTATCTCTTCGCGGCAAAAAGGGAATTTTCAAAACACGTCTCGACGCGACCGGTCAACAAGTTATCGTTGGAGACGATTTGATTATCGAACCCGCAATCGACGGCGATTCAATCGTACTTACAATTGACCGTTCAATTCAAATGATGGTCGAACGATACCTGCAGAAAGCAGTGCGAGATACAAAAGCCAACTCGGGTATCGTAATTATTATGGAACCAAAAACAGGACGAATTGTATCGATGGCACATTACCCGACCTTCAATCCGAATAAATTCAGCGAGGCGCTTGAAACCGAAGATATCGCGCTCGCAGCAAGTGATGCAGCAACATTAAAAACGACAACAAACGATAAAGGTGAGGAAAGTTATTTTCTTGAATCCGCAGATAACTCGCACGTAAATATTCAGATTTTTAAAACCGTGCTGCAGACGGGAAAAATAATCTACTCAAAGTATAAAAACACGATGGGGCCGAGCGTATTCAAAAATCGCTCAGTCACTGACATTTGGGAACCTGGCTCAATTTTTAAAGCGATAGCCATGTCGATCGCCCTCGACGACGGCGACGTAACTCCAACCACAACTTTTAACGACAGTGGCCCACTAACAGTAGATGACTTTCCTATTCGAAACGCTCTCGACAAATATTACGGAATTACCAATATGAAACAAGTGCTTGAACGTTCGTTAAACACTGGTATGGCTTTCGTTGCACGTAAAATGGGTCGCGAACTGTTTGGAAAATACATTAAAAAGTTTGGATTCGGTGAAAAAACAGACCTTGAATTTGAAAATGAACACCCAGGCCAAGTAGCAGACTACAGCAGCTGGGCTGAAAGTGAACTCATCACTCATGCCTTCGGACAAGGTTTAGCGGTGACTCCGATTCAAATGGTTACTGCCTTTGCAACACTAGCAAATAAAGGAGTATTGATGAAACCACATATCGTCGATTCAACTATTGGCCAAAATGGACACGTGACAAAAATTGAACCAGAAGAAGTGCGCCGTGTTGTCTCAGAAAAAACGGCCGATACCATTAGCGCAATGCTCGTGAGCGTTGTTGAGAACGGCGGTGCGGTTCGAGTAATGACTCCCGGCTACCACATTGCGGGAAAAACCGGTACGGCACAAACCTATAAAAATGGAAAACCGCTCTTTGGCCCAGGTACGACAATTGGCTCATTTGTGGGATTTGCTCCTGTTGAAGATCCTAAATTTATTATGTTGGTACAAATTGATCGGCCGCGCTCTACAATATGGGCAGATGCCTCTGCCGCTCCTCTCTTTAAAGACGTCTCGGATTTTCTCTTTAAATACTATAATATCCCACCGGGTAAACTGTAATTACAATCACCTCAACCACTATGGCAAACAGCAGACATATTTTAAAAAGCCTCAAGGCACAGGCGCAAGCAAATAGAAGTGGCACTGAAAAATTTGCCGATTGGACCGCAAGTGTATTCGGTAGTATTCCCTTCTTTATTGTACATATTATTTGGTTTGGAGGTTGGATTTTAGTGAATACAGCAAGTATTCCCGGAATTCCACACTTCGACCCATTCCCCTACGGACTACTCACCATGGTCGTTTCGCTCGAGGCGATTTTCCTTTCAATTTTGGTATTGCTCTCACAAAATCGTGCAAGTGAGGTAGATGACCTTCGTGAAGAAGTAGACCTGCAGGTCGATGTTATCTCTGAAAAAGAAATTACCAAATTACTCCATTTGACGACGCTCCTTCTTGAAAAGAATGGTATCGAATACAAGCAAGACAAAGAGCTTGAACACATGCTTAAAAAAACAAATTTGGAAAAAATGCAGATGCACCTCGAAGAAGAAATTTCGAATGGAACTCTAAAAATATCACAACCCACTACTCAAAATAAAAAATGATTGAGCTACAGCAAAAACTTTTAGGTGACCGACGTCGTAATGATGCGTTTTATCGTGCACTCACCAAAGTTATTTCGCCAGGCGTGAGCACGGTGAGTGATATTGGCTCTGGGACTGGTTTTTTAAGCTTTCTCGCGCGGCAGCTCGGTGCAAAACACTGTAATTTATACGAAGCCGACGAGGGCATTTTAGAGCTTTCAAAAAACTTGGCACGTGAGAATAAAATCGAGGGGCTTTCGTTTATTCAAGGATACAGCGATGAAATTAAAAATCCTCAAAAAACGAATATCGTTATTTCTGAAACGCTCGGCAATTTTGCCTACGACGAACACCTTATCGAAATCATGAATGATGCGCACCGTTTTTTGCTTCCCGGTGGTGCAATGATCCCCTATCGTGTTGAGCAGTTTGCGGCGCCCGTTATTGCGCCGCGCATGTTTAAAGAACTTAACGTATGGGACTCTATTGGGTACAAACTTTCGTGGAAAATTGCAAAAAAAGGCGCGCTCAATAATATGTACGTGTACACTGTTTCACCTCGCGATATTTTGGCAGACCCAAAATCGGTCGACGACTGTATGCTCGCCGCAAAACCATCGAGCACACGTCGCGGCCGCGCCGAATGGAAAATGAAAGAGACCACAACCGTGTACGGATTTGCTCTCTGGTGGACTGCACATTTATCGAAAGATGTGCTCTTTTCTACCTCTCCTCTCGAGAAAAATTCCCACTGGGATCAAATATTTTTGCCACTTGAAAAACCAATGATTTTGGCAGGAAAAGAAAAACTTATTCTCGAATTTTCATCTGATACGCGCTATAGCGTAGGGGTACGCGTCAGTTGGAGTGCCCACTCAGCTCGCGAAAATCAATCGATGGACACCTCTTCCGGAATTCGCTGAAAAATGGTATAATTCAGACAATAAAAACAGAAAATAAATAATAGATAATCAAAACAGAATATGAATAAAAAACTCCTTTTAATCGGATTTTGCGCACTCGTTGTTGTTGGTGGCATTGGGTATAGCATTTTTGGGGCGAATGATTCATCTGAAACAATCACCATGAAGGGCAGCGCGCTAAATCTGGGCGCTGTGTATCAACGAGCAACTCCGTCTCCTGCTGTAAACACTCCTCCAGCCGACAATGCACAAGTAAGACTTCCGGCTGTTGACCAGCGTGCAATTGCTGCTGCTGCAGTGGGGAACCAACCACAACGAGTTGAGAGAGCTCCACAACAAAGCCGTGCAGATTTGGTAGGTACTTTTTACTCAAGTCTTGCGAATCTTTCCGTACTTGTAAATAAATACAAAGCGGGTTCACTTCTTATGGGATCATGTTCGCCCCGAGCAGTTGAATTTTCACAAAATATCGCTACAGCCGATTCTACGGTACGTAATGCAACTTCATTATTGGCCTCTCGATCAACCGGTCAACCAAACTACCTAGAAACAAACTTTATAGCGAATGCTGCACAGATAAGAAATTATATGAGCGCAATAAGTACTAGTATTACTATGGCCGATGCTCTTTTACGAACTGTTGATTTTAGCAATGCCAGTGCATGTAGCACTGTACCTTTAGAAGTCAGGAACTTCGTATTTCCTGGCCTGTATGAGGCTAATGGATCACGTATAACCAGGGCGCTCACCCAATTGAGCGACGCCTATTACATGATTCCGCGTTAAATCATTGTTGAGTGAGTAGTGCGAAACTAGCCTTTAGAGTAATTCAATCGGATCTGGTGGCCCGTACTTAAACAACTCTTTGTAATATTTAAGGCAGTTTTTTAAACAGGTGAAATAACTCTGTTCGGCGTATTTGTAGCCCTCTTTGAGCACATACTTTTTCACAATCGGCCCAATTTTAGTGAGCATGTGGTCAGACATGCGAGGGAACAAATGATGTTCGATGTGCAGGTCGGTAAAGGCGTGACCACCCATGCCCAGCAATAACAAATTCGCCTTTAGATTTCGTGTGGTACTCGTTTGATGTGGCAACCATGGCAGACGCGTCTCGGGAGTCTCGAGTCCGATATGATTAAAAACGGCCATGTGCATAAAGACCGGCGCCCACAACATTCTCATAATAAAGACCGAGAGGATTGCATAGGGCATAGGAACTACTAATCGAAATATCCATATATGAAACGCCCAACCCGCCGCAGCTAAAAATACAAAAAGCAGTAATCTGAGTGGTTTTTTCTTCAAAAAGAGACAGCTGTAATAAAAGAGCCAAAAACCGAGTGCATAGGGAACGGCAAAAAAATAGGTAAAGCGACCGATCCAGGGGTAGGTAAAACTTGGTGGATCGCGATCGGGAATATTAGTGTACGCATGATGCTCTAACACGTGACGGCTATACCACCAATCATTACTTTGATTTCCCCAAAAATCCGAGAAGAAATAGGCCCACGCACGATTCCAAAAAGGAGTTTTTGCAAAGGCACTATGGCGCGTTTCGTGAATACCGGGGAGTGCGATTGCGAAATAAAAATATCCCATTAAAATCATGCCGACAATTTTGAAAATCGCACCGTCTTGGGCGAAGAGCCAAAAAGAGGCGGCGAATAATAGTCCTCGCAGAGCGAAGGAACAGAGCGTCCAACCGTGTCGTTGAAAATAGCCGTGTTTGTGAACCTCGGCCTGAACCTCGGTTTGAAGCTCTGCAAAGTGCTTTGCCGAAAACATATCTTTCGTATTGTCCATATGCGTATATGTAAGGGTTACTCCTAAAAATCGTCTTATGAGATGCTACACTAAAATTATCCTTGAACCAAGCCACACTATGGAAACTCATCACGCGCAAAGTTCACCAGACCGAACGCCACTGTATATTTTTCTCGCATTTTTGGCGGGGATTGCACTGCTTGCGCTGGGGCTCTGGTTTTATCAGAAGTCGAATCCTGCACCCGTTCAGCAAACGAACATAAATGTAACACCCGCGCCGGCGGCAACGACCGTGGCGCCCACTTCACCGGTCGTCGTCACTGCGCCTGTGGCTGTAACTCCCCTGCCTCCCGTTGGAGCAGTAATTTTGCCAACAAACTTCGCGATAAAAATTGACGCAGCTAGCGGATACTCGTTTCAGTATCCGAAAACCATTGGCGGACTGTATGTAACGGCACAACAATGGCCACCAAAAATTTCGGTACAAACCGCGCCCTCTGATTTTATTTGTGCCGTAGGAAAAACGAACGACGGTGTTGAAGTTTCTCAGGAAAAAGTGGGGACTTCGACCATTTGTTTGACTGCGCGCGAAGATGGCGCGGCGGGCTCTATCTACACAACATATGACTTCGCATGGGTCGTACCAGGATTACAAAACAGCAACATCGTTACCCTGAGTTTTATTGTAAAAGCACCATCGAGCTGTATGGTATATAGCGGCGCGAAACGAGCAGTCTGTAATAAAGAGGTTGCCGAGTTTAGCGTCGAAAAATTGATTCAGCAGATTGTGCCGACGGTGAAGAAAATGTGACTATAATATTTGTCACAGTCGCTATTTATCGCCCGGCCCGCTTTCGGTCGTTCTCGGTCAGGTACTTCTTGCGAAGACGAATGTTTTTTGGAGTGATCTCGACATACTCATCGGTCTCAATATATTCAAGACCAAGCTCGAGAGTCATTTCGCGTGGAGTTACCAAACGAATAGCCTCGTCGCTGCCCGATGCACGCATGTTGGTAAGCTTTTTACCTTTACATGGGTTTACCGTGAGATCGTTATCGCGTGAGTGCTCGCCAATAATCATACCTTCGTATACCTGAATACCCGCGCCCAAGAATAATGTTCCGCGCTCTTGAAGATTGTAGAGTGAGTAACCCATGGTCTCGCCGTTTTCACCCGAAATCATCACACCATTCTGACGATGTGGAATATCGCCACGGTGAACTTGGTATTCTAAAAAGCTGTGGTCCAAAATTCCTTCACCCTTTGTCTCGGTAATAAATTCTGAGCGGAAACCGATCAAACCTCGAGTTGGAACTGTATATTCAATAGTGCTGTGCGCATTCGCATTGATCATGTTTGTCATTTCACCACGGCGCTTGCCGAGTCTTTCAATAACTGTTCCCGCAAATTGCTCAGGAACGTTGATAATGACTTGTTCAATAGGCTCAAGCTTATCGCCATTTGTCGCTTTTTTCATAATAACCTCTGGCTTTGAAACCTGTACTTCGTATCCTTCACGTCTCATATTTTCGAGCAAAATCGCCAAGTGAAGTTCACCACGTCCGCTGACTCGGTAACCCTCAGCTCCACCAAGTTCCTCAACTTTCAAGCCAACGTTTGTCTGCAACTCGCGGTCTAAACGATCGCGCAAATGACGAGTAGTTACAAATTTTCCTTCTTTACCTGCGAACGGAGAATTATTAACCAAAAAGTTCATTTCGAGTGTCGGTTCATCTATTTCGATCATAGGGAGTGGCAATGGATTGCCCAGCTCACAGATAGTTTCACCAATGGTAATCTCGGGGAATCCTGCAATACAACAAATGTCTCCGGCGAATGCCTCGGGAACTTCAATCTGATGCAAACCTTCAAAAGTAAATAATTTGCTGATTTTTCCGTTTACCGTTGAACCATTACGAGTACACAACGTAACTTGCTGACCAAGTTTTACCGAACCAGCAATAATACGGCCAATACCAACACGGCCAACATATTCATCGTAGGCCAAGTTCGCTACCTGCATTTGAAGTGGATCCTTTTCTTTTGATTCGTCGTACTGTGCAACGTGCTTAAAGATAGTCTCAAAAAGTGGCTTTAAGTCTGTCGATTCATCGGTAAGATTATGCTTTGCAATTCCTTGGCGGCCAATCGTGTATACGATAGGAAAATCGAGCTGCTCGTTTGTTGCGCCAAGTGCCACGAACAAATCAAAAACCATATTCACTACTTCGTCAGGTCGGGCATCGTGTTTGTCGATCTTATTTACAAGAACAATAGGTCGAATACCCAATGCGAGTGATTTTTTCAAAACGAATTTTGTCTGAGGCATCGGTCCTTCTTTCGCGTCAACCAACAACAAAACTGAATCAACCATTTTAAGCACACGCTCAACTTCTGAACCGAAGTCGGCATGCCCAGGAGTATCTACAATGTTAATTTTTACCCCGTCGTACCGAATAGATGCATTTTTTGAAAGGATCGTAATACCACGCTCGCGCTCAAGTGCATTCGAATCCATGGCACAATCTTGAACCTCTTCGCGTTCTGAGAAAGCACCACCTTGTTTGAGCAAAAAGTCAGTAAGCGTTGTCTTTCCGTGATCAACGTGAGCGATAATAGCAATATTGAGTACTTTCATAACGGTAACGGTTTAAAAAATGAGCGTGCGGAGAAAATATAATAAGTTTGCCTAAAAAGCAACTTTTAACCTTAGATTAAGCGGAATTTTGCACAAATTGCAGTAATAAATCGCACCACCCTTTACAAAAGATAAAAAAACATGCTTAAATACCGTCTTACCTAATCAAATTCAATTTAGAATTTCATTCATTTATACTCACCCTATGAAACCTCGCGAAACAGGACTAATCCCCTTCGATCAAGTACAAACCGGGTACCCAGGTAAAAAAACTGCGGATCAGTGGTTTAATAATTTGCCAAATCCAGACACTGACAAAAACACCTCACTCGACGTAGTTCGCCGTACCATTATTGAGGCAACGATGGCTGAAATTGCTGCGGTTAATAGGGTATTTAGCGATGCGCCCGTGAGTCCCACAAAATTACAAACGGCGGTCATTGAAAGAAAACCCGATGTAAATTTCGCAAGACTTGAAGAATTTAAGAAACTTGCTGCGCTATATATACAGACGGAAAAAGAGTTGTCACAGGGCGAGATATCTATTGATGCTGCATACTTACAGTATGCCGCTGAAAGCAACTTACGATCTGACGAAATGTGCTCACTCGTAGGATACACAGAACTAATTCGACGACTTAATCAAAAGATTCCAGGCACCGAAATGCTACAAGTAGATCGCATGATGAAGTTAGAGGGGGGCGGACATCTTGCAGCAACCTTATCTTTATACGGTAATCCGTTTTTCTTTGGTGGACTACAATTCATCGGCAAAAGTTACGATGAAATAGAAGAATGGTGCGATGCCAATGGCATATATCGGTTACCTGACCCGCGCCACGGCCGCCTTGGGAGTGACGGTGATAGAAGCTACGAACACCGAGGAATCGAAAGAACAAAGGGGGGCGCACTATTACCACAATTACCTAATCAGGGTCCACAGGGAAGTCCTAAACGATACGGCAGTTATCTGTATGAAGCCGACCCAACTGCAAAGACCGTGCCCTATTTGAATGAAGATGGCGACATTCGAAGAGCTGATCGAACACAAGGACTACCTACTGTTGGCGCTCTCTGTATTGCGCCACTCTTGGATTACGAGAGAAAGAAATAAGGAGGCACGGGAGGGTTGACTAAATAGGTAAAAGCGTGCATAATGCGCGCTATTTATGCGCCTAAATCCTCTAAAATCATATTTTGAGACCCGTAGAGACCTAAAAGTTCTCGGTGAACCATCAGATGATGATGGTAAAAAAATCAAATTAGAACTTCAATCGTCTCTTAATAAAACACATGGCGCAATTCTTGTAGCGCTTATCAGTATATTAGCTTATCAAATCGCTGATATTGCTATTCCCCATACAGAAAATAATACATCGAGAAAAAAGAAAAAGACAAATAAACCGCGAGCTCAGGCGGGCATGGTTGTAAATGAAAAAGATGGTGGAGCATTCTTGAATTCCACCTACGATCCAAAAATGAGAGCCTCATTTGTTGAAGCTTTTCAAGAAGGATTACATACAAAAAATGAGGCAGACTCAAAAGTTCAGTTTTTTACAATGTGTCGTGATGTATTACCAAGCTCACTCTCCTCTTCTGGTATATATCCAAATGCAGCAATTCCTTTATATATTCCGAGAGATTCAGAGACCCATGCACCAATTATGCGTCTTCCTAATAATTCGGATATCTGGGGAAAAACAAGCATTATCTCGTATTACGATATAGAAATGCCCGATATTACCGTTGAGGTAGATGGTAAAAAATATGATCGAGAGCAAATTAAGCGCCATGTCGTTGCAGAAGTGAATGCAGCTGGAATTAAAGAGTGGGTAAAAACATATACTATTGATTTAATCATTACCTATGCTCGAGAGGCTGATGGAAATCCGCTCGTATATAATTACTCCCTCATGTCAATTATGGAGGCGAATGGGGCTCACAATCAACAAGACAATTAACCACTTTTATAGCTAATACTTTTCAATGAGTACCGATATAATGAGTAAAAATGATAACGGGATGGAAAACGTCACTACTGCTGACGAGCTATTTGTTTTTTTGAGTGAACAATTTGAGGCGCTTGATCGTGGAGAAATTACGGCAGAGCAATTCCCCGATCTTGAAAAGAGCGAAGCGTATGAACAGATTACTAATAATGATGATGCGCTGCAAAGACTAGACATGTTTCCGAACAAAAAAGTAAGAGATTTGGTCCATACACGGCTTATAATAAAAGCACATGCGAAAGGAATGACCACTGACGCCTACGATTTAACCGTGAATCCAGGCATTGTCGTGGGTCTGCTTGAGGGAGAAATTCACGATGGTCAACTTTCTAAAAGCAGCGCACTGTTAGTACGTATGATCGATGCGTTACTGGGAGAAACTACACATGAGAACGCCGTCCGTACACTTATTTGTGAACAAATACGACGAATCACTTTTTTACAGAAAACGAAGCTGCGGAGCTTTTTTGTAAAATGGGACGAAGATCGTGCCTATAAAATTATCACCGAATTAGATGGGTTACTTGCTGAAATGGGACACGAACGAGGTGCACTGATCTTATTCTATGAAAATAATTTTAAAAATGTAAGCCATGACGAGATTATCGGCAGATCAAATTTAGAGGGGGCTTCTCGTGAAAAAACAAAAAATATGGAGTTTTTATATGGAAAGCGAAACCTAACCCTGAGCGAACTTCCTGCTCTTTCTTTTTTGGTTTCTCCACCATTGAGATCATATACCGTGAGTTCTTTTTTGATACCTGGCCTAAAGTCGAGTACTGTCGGAATGAAATCACGATGGGAGTCAGCAATAACAACGCACCCTTTTCGAGATTTAGGCAGACTTGATCAAGTATTGAATACACAAGAGTGCCTTGAATATATAAAAAAACAAAATATTTCAGTCTATCCGCAATGCGAAAAAAACTACAAAGCCTCTCTTTCAAAAAGCATTGCCGATGACGCAATGCTGCATATTACTCTTTTAATTCATGCACATTACCATCCAGCTCAGGTTTACGAATTTACGAAAAACATCATTTACTCGCTCGCAGATACAAGGCTTGGAGAGTTAGCATCAAAGGCTATCACCATGGCACAAGAGATACCTTCGAGATTTTATATTATCTATCAAGCAATGCCGGTTAAGGTGCAAACGGCAATCAGATCTCATCTGATAAACGACCTCTTTTCTCATCAGAAATATATCGCGCATGTAGCTTTGCTTGCAGCTCTTTACCCGGCGTTTGCCACTGAAATTTTTCAACGCATTACCGGATTACAAAAAAATGTCATCGAAGCTGGTGGTGAAAAAATACTCAAAACTCTCAATGAAGTATGTGCGATATCGGGTTTAGAAGGTGACCTTTTAGGTAAAACACGGGCGCACATGATGCCGATTCTCGAAGCGAAACGAAAAACGGAGGCATCAAAAAAGGATCCGGCTACTCCGCCTCCCGCTCCTGAACCTTACAAACGAGTAAAACGAACGCGCGATGCGGTAAATGATGTCTTCGAACAAGACAAAACACCCGTTCCTACCCCAGAGCTCTCAACACACGAACTCACAACGTTACTCCGTGAAGCACTCGCCGCAAAACAGCTCCCCGATGACGTGTTAAATCGTGCGGTGGGATTAAGTGGATTGCATGATGATCTTGCGCTTGGATTTATGGAGGCAGCTGAGTCGCTCACTCAAACGCCTTGGGAAGATGGAACCGAACGAAGACTTACCATTGATAAAAATGTTCCCTTTAATGCACTTGGCATTACTGAGATTTCTTTTTTACGTGACGGTGACAATTGGCAGGCTTCGATCGTATTTGGTAATTCTGCAATGGTTAATGGACGGCCTCGTTACTGTAATCTGGGAATGATTGATAGTGAAGGCGAGTTACTACTCGATGTACCAGCAGCCGCACACTTTAAAAATCTCGATCAACTTTTAACGACCGAGGCCCTTCGACTCTTTGGAGTACTGAATAATTCAAAGATAACCGCCGAGCTTTTGGGAGACGTTCGTACTTTGCTGGGTATGGATGAGTATGTTCCTCCACCATTGCCCGTAAAAGCTCCCGAGCCGACCAAGGCCAAGACAAAAGATGACGCCGCAGATTCAGCAAAAACCGCAGAGAAGCCAGAAAATCCCCGCGTAAAAAACACCGCCGACTTTCAGACTGAAAATCTTGCAACATTTGAAGCATTCATGGCTTACCTACGTGACACCGTGGGCCTCGAAATTCAAGATAGTTATGAAGATGTTGCCCTCGCTGGTTACGAACTACAAAATCGCATTCGGCCAAATAAACAGCTCCCCGTTGGTGGCGCCAGTGTGCCGCCCCCTGAAAGCAATCCCCTTGCACCATATATTGAAGAAATCGAGTTTACGGGTGTCGCCGAAAGCCGAACCGGTATTCAGTCGCTCGACATCGACCCACTGTACTTCCACGAAAAAATCTCCGATGCGTACTTATGTAAGACTGTCGTAAAAATGGGTGACGAAAGCCACACGATTCGATTCTGCATTATTCCTGGCCGCTTCGATGTTTACTTTATTGGCGTTGATGGCAGTACATATGACGAAGACGAGAACGTCGTTTTTGCAGCTTTGAAGAATGCCATTTTACAAAAGTTCTATGACTTAACAATGCGCGAATACGATACGAGTAATCGAAAAACATCGCTTGGCACCAAACGTAAAGGCCCCCAAGGACCATGGATTGAAAAAGTTGACCAAGCTGTTTTAGCAGCTTCACAAGGCCAGTTTCCGGTTATCGTCACTTCGTGGGGCAAAGAACGAATCGCCGAAGGCGATGCAGCTTCACCACGCAAACGCGACTACGACATGGTGCGCACCCCGAAAGAGCTTTTTGAAAAATTATATGCAAAACCGTGTGACCCCGAGGTTGCTCTTGCGGCTCACTGTTTGTTCTTACGCGGCAAACAATTTATTTCAATTCCAGGTTTTGCAGATGACGAAGAAAAACTCCCACCAAAAGTTTGGGCCGGCAGTAACGGCAACAAACGTTTACGTGAAGGATACAGCGATATTGCCGTTCCACTCACCACTCCTGAGCAAGTGCTAGAGGCAATTGCTCATGCGCAAGAACCAATTGTCACCGTAGGCGAGCTCGCCGATACCGCCCTCAAATTGTTTGAGGCAGAGCTCGAAGGTGTTGATGCCGGGAACGCTTTTGCGATCATGTACTACGAAACGCTCCTCGAATATATAGATCCTGCACTTAAAACACTCATTGCAAATTATGGCGGCACTGACCTTGTCGATACCATGCGCGTATCGAGTCTATTTTCCAAAATATTAACTGAAGCAAAAAAGAAAAATCCAAGTGTAACTCCATCTGATATTTTTAAAGGATTTCTGAGTCTCAAACGAATGCCACTCAGCCGTTTTGAAATTCCGATTAAGCGCGCACGTGATTACCGACTGCCCTATGAACCCCGCAAAGGTGGCACCGACATACCAACCGCACGAGCTTTTAGAGAATCGCCCGAAGCCACACCAGAGGCACGACCAAACGTTGTTTCTATCATCGAAGGAAATCGTTTTAGAATATCACAGATAAGTGATCGTTGGATCATGGGATTCAACCGCAGTGATGCGCTCGATCATGCAGCAACCATACAAAATGAATGGAGTAATGATCGCGAAATTTCACTCCAACCGCGCGCTCGCGCTCTCTTGGTTTGGGAGTTTGAAGATGGAGAAATTGCCTTTACGTACCTCGATGAAGCACGTGACGTAACCGACGAAGCAACAAACACCACGATTACCGGAGCAGAGCGATTACAAGCCTTTGGTAAGGTGCGTGAAAAAATCCTCAAAGCGCAAACTGAAAATGCAAGCGGCAACCACACTGACTTCAACGATATGCGAGCATGGGATCACAGCGAGCTGCGTCGTCTTGAAAATGAAGGCGTTGTAAAATTAGAGTATAAAGGCCGACGTGTTACGGGCATCGCCTCATCGAAAAAAGTTACCCGCAAGCAGGTGGTGATTTTGACTGGTGAACAGGCCGGATATCGTCAATTCGCAACAGCTCCTACCTCACTGCAAAACTACTCTCGCTATATTCACGAGCAGGGCGGTGAACAACCATGCGGCATAAACTACGACCCTGCTCTCGCGCCAATACAAGAACTCTTTTATAAAGAGCTGGGAATGTAATGAGGGAACCTCTGAAAAACCTGGTTGCGTGACGAAAAGCGACTACTTCAACGTAATAAGCTGCGGATATTTTACAATCATCTCAGCATAACCCGATAACGTACCCATCGTAGGATACGCATCGAATATTTGATGATCCTTTTCTAGTCTGTCATGTATATTTTGCACCAATAAAAACGCTGCAATGTAAATCATACATTCGCGAGTTTGAGTGGTAGGCTTAATACGCAAAGGATTCTTATCGAGATACTTCTTTATTTGTATGTCGAAAATATCTACAAGTTCCTGTGCGCTTTGAAATTCTTTACCAAATAACGTGGTCCCATATATCGATTGAGCTATCTCGGCATAAAGGGGATCCTGTCTCTCTAAGATATCTTTTAGAAAATCATCTCTCTGAGCTTTTGGCTCGATTGCTCGAGGTATCATACCAACGCTTTCATTCGCATTATGTAAGGCGACAAACAAAGCGTCACCAACTGATTGTGGCATATACAGTCCCTTCTCTCCCTTTTGTTCAAGCGTTTTTTCTTCACTCTCAAAGTTTGGTACGAAAAGGGTTTTTAAGGTTTCATTCCAATATGGCACTTTGTGATCGACATGCCATGCGTGTGACTCACGCTCTTTATTGTCTTTAAAAACGGGTGCGGGTTCTTGCAACGATTTGACGATAAAATCTTCATTTTGTTTTGTATCCATCCTTTCGAAAAACAGCATGAAACCTTCTTCTATATTGTCTTGATTTGTGCCTCTATTATAGACGTGGGCTTTGCCATGCGTTACCAAAAAATATGAAAGGTCACCTGCGTACTTATTTTCAGGATCATACTTCTCACCTAACCTCTCAGCCTCATTTGCCATGTACTGAGCCGCTTGCAAAAATGGTCGTACCACGGGCCAGTTTGTTACAAATGAATCTTTCATCGCATTCACTAAAAGCGATTGCTCCGTTTTGGGAATTTTGATCGTCTCAAATGCGTTTTTAAGAAAATTAGCATTTTCAATAAATCCTAGCTGTGAACTTAATTCTATAGGCACTAATTTCAACCTCGTTTCACCGTCCCGTGCTAATTTTTCGGGTGTAATTTTTTGAATTTCTCTAATAATGCGAGGACCCAAACCAATGGCAAGCGAAAGCACTATAACTCCTGATACTCGAAAGTGATATTTGCTTATAATTGCCTGAACTTGTGCACGTCGCTCTTCAGCATCAAGAGTAAAATCACCCTCTAATGCATTGCGATCATTTCGCGCACCTCGATACTCAGAAATTAATTTTAAAGGATTGGGGAGCTTCATAAGAAAAATATGTTATTTTCGATCAATAACAATCAAGTCAGGATGTACTACAAGCTGAGATACCTGTTCGAACAATTGTGCTTTGTTTGGGTCGTCACCTATTTCACCACTGAGTTTTTGCGAAACGAAATACGCAACAATGTAGATCGTTCGTTCGATAGATTCCTGGGTATGCACCGCATAGGGATCGTATTTTGCAATACTCTGCTTTGCTAATCTATGAAGAAAAAAAACAAGATCTTGTATGTTTTCTGTTGGCTTAAATTTCTTTACTAACTTATCAGACATTGGAGCATAGAGCGGATCTAAATACTCTAGAAACAACACTGCGTTCCTATTCTTTTCCTCATTTTTAACACTATATTTTTCTTTGCGAGCATCGTGTAGGGCTAGTAAAAGCGCGTCGCCTATCTCATTTTGTACTTCAAAATTCTGAGCAGTGACGTTCGGCAAAAAGAGTGTATTTACAGAACTATTCCAGTACGGCATGTTGTGAGATTTGAACCACTGATGAACAGGACTCGCATCAACATCGGCATGCAGCGACGACTCATCTAGTTGATCAACAGTCATGAAACCGCCTATCGATCTTGTTTTTTGCACACGCGTGTATCCAGGTTCATCGCCCTCTTGCAACGCCGTTGTGTAACAGAGTGATGGTTTTCCATTTTCTACAAAAAATGCACCTAATTTACTCACAAGATTCGGGGTGCCTGAAGATACAGAGAGCGTATTAGCTCTTTTGCGTACCTCTCCAGCCATTTCAATATATGCATTTACGAGCGAAATATTAGGTTCAAAGTTATTAGTTACGGCATAGATGGTCGTGGCCACATCTGCTTCGGAAATACCTTCGACTTTTTGTAATCTCCCCTTTAGTACTTCTATATCTTTAGATGACGGAGCAGCCGAAACTCTAACCAACTTATTGGGAAGTTTGATACCATCGGTATCAGCCGACTCAACAAAAGGGTTTTCACCACTATCTGGTTCATTGTTCAATAAAACAAGACCTCCAACAATAATAATTCCTGCGGCAAGCAACCATTTTCTAATCTGTTTATTACTCGCAGCTATAGTTTTATGTAACTCACTAAGCAATTGCCGGGTTTCATCGGTCTCATCGTTACCGAGCGCACGAATATCACTGCGAGCAGAACGTTTCTCTGAAATGAGTTTCCACGGAGTTTTGAGTGACATAAGCGTATTCTATACATCAAAAAACCAACTCCGTCAACCCCTACGGAAAGAGCGAACCAATGTATAAATAAGAATAGTGTGGTTCCAACACGGCGCAAAGAAACAAGCTAATCCCTACTATGGTGCGTAATTTTGGGCAAAAAAAATCCCGACTGATTCGGGAGGGATTCGAAGGCCAAGAAAAACTTAACGACAAAAAAAGTATACCATATACTCCCCTTTAAAATCAAATTAGCACCTCAATTATACCACATATGCTATAATTATATCTGATGCAATTAGAAATAGATTTTGGCGAAGACAATCATGAAGCACATATTACTCGTCGATTAAAATCACCTGAACACAAAAAACGGCTAGAAAAGGTAACATTGGGCCTCACTATTCGAAAACTGCGCATACGAAATCGCATGAAACAAGCCGATTTAGCGCGCAAACTGAAAACTACCCAGAGCGCAATTGCACGTATTGAAAATGGCCGACAGAATATTTCGATTGAGCTTCTCATGCGAATTGCCGAGGTGTTCGGCAAAAAGGTGCATATAACGATGCGCTAATACACCTTTGAATGCGTTCCCACATCGACGAGCATCACAAGCAGGTATCCATCAGCCTCCTGAAAAATAATCCTCAAGTCAAAACCGGCAGAAATACTCCGAAATCCCCTTTTATCCCCAATGAGACCGTGATTTTTTAACCGCACATCAAAAGGATTTTTATCGAACGCTTCTAACGCATGGTTAACCCTCTTCTTATTTACAAGATCCAGTTTTTTAAATGATTTTGAAAACTGCTTTGTAAAAACAACCTTCATCTCAAGTTATTTGTTAAGTGCTGAAAGAGCTTCTTTCATCGTATCGAAGGGACCAATTTTTTCAGGGTCACTCATGGCTTCGTCAATCTGCCCCTGAAGCTCAGGAGTGATAACTTCGTCTGGAAGAATAGAGATTTTGAAAGGGATTTCGCCCGTCTTCACAACACGAGTTAAAAAAAGGCGCACGGCAGTCGGTGCATCGAGTCCCATTTGAGCAAAAGTTGCGTCTGATTTTTCTTTTAGATCGTCGTCTAAGCGTATTTGTAATACTTTTGACATATTTTTACAGTTAAATACATATTAATTATAATACAAATATAGTTAAGAATCAAGCATTCAGACACTTAACCATATATATTCACTGCACCATTGACAAAATCGACAAGTAGAGCTATTAATTGGTCTTATGGTAATGCAGGCACGATTTGAGTTAGGGACCACCGAAGCCGATTTAGCCGAAGGCGTTTTAGAGGACTCTGAGGCAAATCAGTATCATCAAATTGAAATAGACACGCGAGTAAACACACTATACTGGGAAAATGGCGTTGGCAGATGCGATAGAATGAATATAGATTCTGGAGAATATTTCTTGCATAACGTTCAACACGAAGTTCGCCCCACTGCACTTATGCGAGGTGGAACAAATGCTCGGTGGAATCCTAATGATGTTTACGGATGGACAACCAGAGTAATACTCCATGAAAATCGCGGCGAGGTTGCTCCCATTTTCGAATTGGAACGTTTATTAAAATGCCCTCCACCAAAACTACATTTGGCAGAACTATATGCAGATGGCGTGAAAATTGATGAGATAGATAGTGAAAAAGATTTCACAAAAGAATGCCGCGGCGAAGTAGATGAATTTTATTCTCAATATCTTGAGGTTGCGAATGGCCCGAAATGCAAGTTAGGAAAACCATTCCTTGAAGAACTGTACAGATGTGCTCGCAAAGGCATAAGACCTTTTCCTAATTACTCCAACCCACCACCACTTCAAAAGATTTTTGGGGCACGATTACTCTCGCAACTTGAGGACCAGTACGGGAAAGTCCGCAAGTGGTAATCTTCTAAACACACCTAAAAAGCGGAGCCAATGGCCCCGCTTTTTTTAAACAAATTTTTCGTTATAACTCTTCACCTCAATACAGAATCCCCCACCAGCCCTTTTCTTTATCGAACTGCACATCGAGCGATTTTACCTCGCTTAGGTTGTTAATGTCAGAGGCGCGAATGCGGCCTTGGCCAACGGTGTACAGGTAATTTCCGATCGAAAGAACGCGGTTAATAAACAGGTGTGACGACTCCCACGCATTCGCGCCTTCGTTCGCCCACGCGTTTGCAGGTAAGTGAGTAATACGTCCAAGCTCAGAAAGCTGGTTATTTGCGCCGAGTTTTATAACCTCAGCTCCTTGGAAAATCTGTGTTCCGTACGCACTTGGATTATCTGCAGATTTATCTTTTACCTCGTTAATGCTTACCGGGAAGGCGATCAATCCGCGCGCTTTATCGAAGAACAACGCCTTGTGGTTGTAGAGTAATTCGCTGTCTGAACCACGATCACCAATTACCAAGCTCGATTGAAGTTTTGGATTTTTCACATCGGTGACATCGAAGACCGCTACCTTAAGCCCTTGGTACCATGCGAAGTTAGAACCTCCCCACCAGCTAATTTGAGATTTTTCTTTTGCAGTTGGATCCACCGCATCTTTACCAATACCAAGCACATGATTGTCGTCGAGTGGGTGCAAGTAGTTTGAGTAGCCCGGAATCTTCAACTCACCCAATACTTTCGGACTCGCATTGTTGCTCAAATCGATAACAAAGAACGGATCGATTTTTTTAAAGGTAACGAGGTATGCGCGATTGCCCGCAAATCGAACTGAGTAAATCGTCTCTCCCGATGCTAGGTTGGTGAGTGAACCAAGTTGTTTTGAAAGATCGCTGCGATCAAGGACATACACATTATTTTGGCTCTTTCGAGACGTCTCTCCACGAGGGCTCCACTGCTCACTGACCGTCGTTGCAATACGGAGTGCGCTCGCTGTTTCATCCATCGCAAATTGATTCAAAATATGACCAGGAACCGTACCCGTCGTACCAACTGCAACGCCGCCATTCGCAAGTTTGAACTGAGTGACACGGGTTGTTTCGGTGTAATTAACCGGAGCGAATGTGTCGTAAATTTCTGCACGAGGATAATTATAAACAGTCGACGCAACATACAAATTATCAGCTGAAGAATAAATATTTTCACCACCACCCATCACCACCTCTTTTCGAATTGGCGATGTAGGATTATTCAAATTAACAGCCGCAACCGTCATGAAGTTAATCTGATTGTAGTCAGGGATAAAACGAACCGAGCTACAACCAACGAGTGGCATGTCTTTACCAAGTCGTGAATCTTTATACATAGGCAAAATAGACTCAGCGTCTTTTGACTCGCTGAATTTATTCCAATCCACATCTGCACCATCGGCGCGATAAAACATTGTGTGGTAGTCAGGCATTTTGTTGATAACCAAGTACAAATAGCCATCGACACGACGTGTCGAAACAGTATCACCATCAAATTCAATCGAACGCTCTTCTTTAAGCGCAGACTTGTTCGACATATCGACCACAAACATTTTTGCGCGTGCAGGATTATACATTGGAGGATAGATCATCATCTTTGCACTCGGAACATCTACCGATTCATTAGAATATGGATCTCGAGCGCTATAGTGACTTCCTAAAACTACAAGCTTGGTACCATAAATATAAATTTCTGAAGGAGTAAAATTCGGGTCTGATAACTCAAGCTTAGAAACCTGCGCAAGATTCTGTGGCTGATACGCCTTTACAATTCGCACCGTTTTTCCACTCACCATATAAATAAACTCACCATCGTTTTTAATAACATCTGACTCGTCGACACCGGCAACTTGTGTATTGGTTGTAGAAAAATCAGTTGATGCTTCGTTGCCAGCGGTAGTTTGCGCATCACTTCGGTCTGCCTGCGGCACTGCCGACGGCGCAGGAACATTTTCTGCGGCTGAATCTTCAGCTATAGCTCCAACATTTTTCTGCATAAAGAGTGTCGGATAGTAGCGATTTTCGCGATACTCTTTGTAACGAATGATCGATAATTTATCGTTCAATTCATCACACGAGTTAAGGCTTGGCAAAGCCGAAACTAAGCTCGCATATGACTTCGAAGGTTTATTACTATTAGGATTCAATACACGGAATAAAATCTCTGCCGTCTGCCCGCGACTAATAAGAGT
>CAYHBN010000015.1:6086-23763 GCA_964354865.1 uncultured Candidatus Peribacteria bacterium | reverse complement strand
CGAAGGGCGACCGCTGGCAAATATGGGTGAGGCCGCAGCCGAACCAGATATGCGCGTGTTGTATGATGTACATGTTTCCTTTAATTTGCTGTAGCAAATTGCTCTTAAAAAGAATTCGATTTTGTTTTTCCGTTTTGGGCGAAGGGCAGAGGGGTAGGGGTGAATGCCCGCAGCCCAAAACACACTATTTAGTCAAAAAATATTTCTGAGTTAATATTGCAAATACGCGTTGGCCATGAATTTTTGTCGTCATAAAGCCAGAGTTCAGCTCCGGCTCGGCCAGCAATTTTTGACAAGTAGCGGTGTATGGCTGGTTGTCCGGAATCTTGCAGGATTAAAAAGAACCGTATGCCTACTGATTTGTCGTCCGCAAACGCCATCGAGTAGCGGAGCAGTTGTATAATTCCTTTCTCTCCCTGCGACACCGTATTGAAACCGTTTGAGCTCTTGATTTCACAGAGAAATCGAATATCTCCTTTCTCTGCGAGCAAATCAAAGCTCCGTGTTTTGTAGACCTTGAATTCCTTGCTTTTTAGATAGAGCACGAGATCCTTGAGAATCTGCTCGTGTGCTTGCTCTGCGTCATTTGTTTTATCGAGCCACTCGGTAGAAGAATTTGAAGTCTTTGCGATGAATGTACGAGGACAAATCTTCTCGGGGTCGATTTCCTCCAGGAAGGTATCGACCACCGGCGGTAACGAAGACAGTACTCGTAAAATATCCTCAGACGATTTTATAGACACGCCTGCATCCGCTTTTGCCAATGGGTCGAGCATCGCGAGCAAATTCACCATGTCTGCTTCATTCAAGTGAGGATGTGTCAATTTAAGAATAGTCAGGGCAATGCCTCCAAGCGCAGAAATGGAATCCGGTAAAGATCGTGACCGAGATACGTCTCCAATGGAAACAGTTCGCAATGTCGATATGAGTTGATTAGGAACAGCATGCTCGAAGTCGTTGAAGGCTGTACGTGGAATTGATTCAAGAATTGCACGGGAAGGTGGTGCAAAACCCACGCGGTTATTTTTGTTCACTAACGCCAAAAAGATCGATTTCTCGGTATTACTACACTCCCGTATCGCTTCGATGCCTTCAAACGGCAACCGCCACGGATCGCGGTCCTCCTGCTGCGGCAAAAAGCGAACGGAGGAAAAAGGTTCGCAACGAATAAGGAAATCGTCTTTATACTTCCCCGCCTGGTAAAGCTCAATAGTAGATGGGCTCAAAAGCGCATACAGAAAACTTTCATTGCCGATCCTGACCACAAGCCAAATTCTAGAGCCAACGAGGGCATTCGGCGCTACTTTCATCTTCGAACTTGGAACGTGGTACTCAAGAGAAAATGTCCCGTTGAGTCCGGCAGCGAGAGCCGCCGTATTGAATGTCCAAATGTAATCCTTGCTCATGAGTTTAGTGTTGTTAATTCCGCGAGTGCATCATCGAGAGAATTCGGCCACTTTGCCTCGTCGCCCAGGAGCTCATGCTGGCGCATTTCCTTATTGCGCAAGCGCTGAACTTCTTTCTCTTCTATTGTTCCGTGACAGATTAGTAAGTGATAGTGCACTTTCTCAGCCTGTTGTCCTCTGCGGTGTATGCGGTCAAGGGATTGGAGGAAGTGTGCCGCTTGATTCGAGAAGGAAACATACGCAGCGTCCGATGCCGAATGAAGTGTTATACCAGCTCCGGCCGCCGCCGGGTTAGCCACACAGATACGGATCTCCGGGTCACTTTGGAAACGATGCACGGACTCAGATCGCTCTTTCGCCGATGAGCTCCCATCGAGAAGAACTGGAGAATATTTTTCGTAACGTTTCATTATGCTATGGAGGCTTGCTCGGTAGAAGGACCAGATAATAAGTTTCTTGTGGTCGCGCTCCACCACCTCTTCGACGAGCTTGTCAAGCGCCTTCAGCTTTGCTGATGTGTCAGAAAAAGTAGGGTCGACAGCTTCTGGGCATGCACATATTTGCAGTAACACCGATCTCTGCTGGAAATATGTTGCGAGTGATTTTCTGAAGGTCGCGTTGTCCATGCTCTTTAGAGAGAGAACCAACTGCTGACGAGCCTCTTCGTAGAGTACAGCCTGTCGCCCGGTCATGTTAATGGTTACCAAGCTGAAATTCTTCTCTGGTAACATGGGAAGTACTTCTTCCTTGAGACGTCGCACGTATGCTCCTCTCTGCTCTATAACCGCGTTTATAAGCTGGGTGCGACCCTCTTCATCTTTCGGGGGGATGAATCCCGCGAAGGTATAGCCACTATCGGCGATGTCGAACTGGCTTATAACATCGATAGCTGAATTTGGCGCGGGGGTTCCGCACATGACGAATCCTTTGACGCAGGAATTACGCAGTTCGCGCACAGCCACGGATCTGAATGCCTCCATGTTTTTTACATTGAAAGATTCATCAACTGCGAGGGACGCTTTTTTATTGCCGAGCACCCCCTTAAGCACAACGAGCAAGGAAGGTATCGATTCAAAATTGCATATCAGCACATCGAAAGGTGAGAGTACCACCTTTCTCTTTTCTTCGGCCGAGCCCTCTGCCGTCCTGACCAAGTACTTATTGGGGATGAACTTCTCAATCTCTTTTTTCCATCCGCCCATCATGGTGACCGGGCAGACAATGACCAGGCAATCTGTTTGGCCGCGCTGCTTGAGAATATCGAAGGCTGCGAGAGTGGTGATGGTCTTTCCTATCCCTTGCTCATCAAACAGACAAAGGCCGAGAAGCCCCTCTGTCGTCATCGCTGAAACAGCCACTGCTTGCGCTGGGTCGAGTATCTCAGGCCAAGGCGATGGAAGCGGAAGTATTTTTTTTTCACTAACACCATGCATAGCCTCGTTTCTCGCTACTTGGTGGCGATCGTATACCTCTGTCTCTTCGGACAGCTCATTGGGCGTCATGCCACAGATTTCCTTAAATACAGAAGACGCTGCGACTGCAGCAATGAGAGGCAGTGAAATTTTTTTTGGTCCCAAGGTGATGATTTGCGCATGTCCTAAAAAACCGCTTAATTTGCTCTTGAGCCTAAGAAGTAACATTCCCTCGCCCTCGCAAATAAGTTGGGAGTTTTGTACTTTAAAATTAAATGACATTAGTTGATTTTATTAATCTCTCAATCGGAAGACGCTGCCTCGCTCATCTTTTGTATAAGCATGATGGCTTCTTTGAGATTATCCCTTGCCTGGGAAGGTAAGGATTTAATTTCACCGGCCTTCATTCCCTTTAAGAATTTTATAAATGCATCGATACGACCCGCAGCTTCTTCATCCGATCGAACAATGCGCGAATTATAATCTAGGGTGGATTTTGCGTCTTTAGCTGCATCTGGATCATTGCCCGCTATGATAGGCTTCACCTCAGGGTCTTTCCATGCTCTATACGCGATACGAACCTCAGGAAAACTTGAGAATTTTTCTTGTTTCATCCAACGAAAGAAATTAGCTTTGAATTCAAGATCGGTTTGCAATGGCTCAAAGAAGGATTTTTGAGCTTCGTTGAAGAACTGATAGTTCTTTGCTGCGATAGTTTCCGCTTCCTGTTCCGTTAGACCGAGACCGCCACCGAGCTCATCGTTCGGATCTTCCGGAGCGGTTGCGTAAGTGAGAAAGTCGTTGATTATTTGGTTAATGCGGATAGTTTCTTTAACCTTACTTGCTGGCCACTTGAATTTTTTTGAGATATCAGCAGTATCAACACCTGCTTCGTGTTCTTTTATGACGTGCGATGCTTTTACATAGTCCGGCCACTCAATCTTGAGTGATGGTGAGAAGTTTTCTTCCACTAACACGCGCTGTTCATCATCCTGAGTCGCATCCTCCATCAATACATAGGCATCTACAGTCTCGTGATCTTGGCGATTTGGTTCGGTCGTTGGCAGGGTGTCGAGAATATATCTCACTGCGAAAAAGCGGCGGTTGCCATCGAGAAGCTTCCCATCGAACGAAAGTGTAATGGGTTCACGGAGGCCATTCTTCATTATGTCGTCGCGGAGCGTAGCCAGTTTTACCTCGGAATCCCTTTTCATAAGGTCATATAGTTCATCCTGCTGAAGCACTCGTGCACCCACTGCCTGCTGAAGACTACGTTTTGCTAAATTTATGCGTGGATTTTCTGCCCAACCTTTGATTTCGGAGATCTTGGCCCGACCTTCCCAGACTTGCAATCTCCGCCCATTATAGAGGCGAGTACGAAGGGTTGGTTCTGGTTTCTTAAGCAAAAATGATGGAATGTTGTTCATAGTATTAAAATTATTTTTCAAATGATATGTTGTGAATTTGGAGCAAGCCCTCTAGATATGTGACGCGCAATTCAAGCGAGGCAGTTTCATTGACTGGCTGAATATTCCCCATCCACGAACAGTCCCCGAATGGATTCGGTATCGTATCTTGGAAAGGCTCATCCACTTCTGTTGAGTACACCTTTTCGAGAGAGAGTCGTGTCTTCCAAAATGCGCAGAGTTCTGCTGTAAATATTTCGGTCAGCCCGTCAATGAGCCCCTCTTGCAGGGTCGTTGCAGCAGAAACGAACCCTCGTTGACGAAGCACAAAACAAGAGAGATCGTGGAACGGAGTTTTTGTTTTTCTGTCTTGGAGAAATACTGGTAAATTCTCTTTCCACGCCGCATGACGGTCAATTCCCCACTTGAGTCCCGTTGCTTCCAATCCAAGGATAAGTAACGGATTCGATGGGCGGTTTGGGTAATCGTATGCAGTAGTGCTGTTAGTTGCCTTCTTCAGTGAGACGGTAAGGAAGTTCGAGGAAAAGCGTTTCTCAGGCGAACCCCCGATAGTCACTTCACCTAGATTTTGTACGTGGTACGGCTTCGCGCCGTTTTTAAGTTGAGCCAGGCGAGTGAACTCTCGCGTCAAAACATCACGATTGTTTTTTCCGTGAATATCTTCGGGGTCGAGATCGACAGGAGGAGCTATGCTCGTGCGTTTAAGGAGCGCATCGAATGCTAGAAAATACATCAAAGCTGATGTGCGTTCGAGTCCTGTTTTTCCGCCAGCTTTCTTCTGGCGTAGCCGGAGAAAAGCTTCCCTGCTTAAATTTTCATTTAGATACTTCATAGGTTTATGGTTTATAGTGAACTGCCTTGTCTGAGGGGCGCAAGGGGCGCTTCTCTTTGAGGAAATCACTAAGTGTCCGAGGTTTATGTCCCTCAAGAACATTAACAATTTCGAGAGCTACCTCATAGGCGAGCCTTGGAGGAACCGCATTCCCGATTTGTTGATACTTTGATTTCACATTCCTACCTCCGAATACGAACCAATCAGGAAAGCTTTGAATTCTAGCAACCTCGCGGACAGAAAATACCCTACTTTCGACAGGATGCCAGACGCCGGCATTTTCCGGTTTAAATGCGGCCGTGACAGTCCCCGCGATATCATTGCGGTGGAACCGAGCATAGAACTTTGGCCATCTGTACTTTGCCATGTTGCGATGAATGTACTGTAAACGTTCAGGTAGACTTTCATAAGGGATATTTTTCCACGACCCCCCCTCCGGTACCATCAATCCTAGTTTCACGGCTTGGGGGTTTAATTGCATCAATTCGTTTTGATTTGGGAGAAAAGTAGGAATATCAAGGATGGTATCTCCGATAGTGAGGCCGACTTTGTTTTTTTCTTGTGGATAGCGGAATGGTCCGAGATCACTATCCCGCTGTACACCGACAATGAGAAGACGTAGCCTTCTCTGCGCTACACGGTGATTGGATGCGTCCACGAGTTTTAGTTGACAGTCGTAGCCCTCATTATGTAATTGGTGTAGAATTTCTTCGATAAGGAGTTTTTTCTCGAATTTTACTGACAACAAACCTCTGACATTTTCGAACAAAACTACCTTAGGCTTGAGTGTTCGTACCGCATTCAAAGCATAATTGAATAGATCACCGCGTGCATCTTTGACACCACGACGAGAGCCAGCGTTTGAAAACGGTTGACACGGAAAGCCAGCAGAAAGCACATCGATTTGCTTATCGAGTTTAGGGAGTTGAATAGTGCGGATATCGCCCTCTTCTATTTCGCCGAGATTCTCACGGAATGTTTCGCAGGCATCTGGATCGATGTCGTTTGCCCATAAGGTTCTAAAGCCAGCTGCACGGAAACCGAGATCGAGACCTCCAACGCCGGAAAAAAGACTAACATGGGTGTATCCATTCTTTTTTTCTTTGAGCTTTGTTTCACCGAATACTGACCATGGCCGATCGGCAACAGCGCCTACAGTTTTTTTTTCTTTTTCTATTTGCTCGCCAATTCCTTTGGCGGTGCGAATTCCTATTCTGACGTTTTTAGAAGGTGCTATAGTTGTGTGCATATAATTTTAGCGTCAATAACGTTTTTCCATTGATTCCAATTTAGCAGGAAGCAAATAGCAAAGTTATTATATCGGATTTATCCCTTATATAAAGTAAATCGTTTCCTAATCTTAAATTCTGTTTTTTTCTACGAGTCTTCGGTAATGTTCTCCTAGTGCAGTGAGCTTACATGCCTTTCTATTCATTGCTGCATACCACATGTGAGGAGCGCCCACTGGAGTAAGTAGATTTAGTCTGTTGTATTGCTGTAGCACAGCAAATTTTTCTGCGTTCTCAGTCTTTGGCGCGGGCATCCCAGCATCTCTACCTTTCATTTCCGGCTCGTAAGTAGGATCGAGTCCAAACTCGAAACCAGGTGAAGGGAAAAACTCAATAAGTCGGCGCAAATCCAAAATAGTTATCGGGGCCGCTACCTTACGTAAGGAAACAAATTGCTTCACATTAGTTTTGAAGACGGGCCTTTGTTCCCATTCGCCAAGCGATTGGTCTATGTGAGCATAAACGCTACCGGGCGTAATATCACCAGTAAGATTAGCTGCGCTTCCATTGAGAGCATCAACCAAAAGTGTTGTAAAAAGACCTCTTCCATTTTGCTCCGTTGCATACTGATCCTTTGTCGATGCAGTTAGAATCGTTAATCCTTCAGACAGAGCCGCCAACTGACTATTTGCGGGCGAAGTTCCTGCAATTCCGGAATGACAGCTATCCAATATGATAACTTTATTTCCAGCTGGTGATTTGTTAGCAAAAGTTAATATCTCAGACAACGCAACTCCTTCATCTCCACGTTTTGAGTCAGTTGCGATTAAGTATCCACCAGTTGCCTCAATATGACCATGTCCAGCAAAATAAAATAGTGCAATCTCGGCATCGTCTTTAAACAACTCCTCAATACTATCCTTTAAATTGCTTCGATTTACTCTCTCTGTGCTACTAGTGCCAGTTAGCAATTTACAACCGAAGTTAACAGTACCTCCATCATGGCGTTCCAAAACAGCTTTTACAGAATGTGCGTCCTCGACACAACCGTATAGTTGATTGGCAGAATCGTAGTAATCGATGCCGACAATAAGTGCTTTTCGCATGATAATATCTTATATTAAAGGCTATTGATAAAATTCTTAATGGCTTCCCATGACCATACGACAGTGTTTACGACAGCAAGGTTGGTTCTATCATCTTTGTATGCCCAAATTCCGAGAACTTTCTTCTTTTCTTCTCGTGCACATTCAATCTCCCATTTTTGCCCACTTGAAGCTATGGAGTTCTTACTTACAAGAGCAATGATACCATCTGAACGTCGAATACGGGTGCGGACACGTTCTTTCCAGTCGAAATCGTATGGTTCTTTCACCGACATATCAACGTACTCGAACGGTGAATCTGTGTTTAAAGATTGTCCTTTGAGAAAGTCTCTTTGTCTTTCGTCTTCGATAGCGAAAGCTACGAAGATCACTTTTTTATCTGCCATATTTTATAAAGTTAGTGGGTGAAAATAATTTAGATTCAGTGTTTAGTATCTTTGGGTGGGTTCGGATCATTCCCAGGTGAAACAGTATCACTATCTCTGATGGGACCACACGGCCTATGAATTCTTACTTCACCACCACCGTTGTTGCCAGAGAATCCTTTCGCCGCTTTTTCTGCCTCAGTTTGGGTATCGTAATATCCGCTGACACGATCTGCATTTTCACGCTTTGCCTGCCATTTTCCGAGGTCTTTATTTTTTGTAACATGATAATTTGCCATGATTTTAAAAGTTAGGGATTACAGCTACTACTACACCTTGAATACGAAAATCTTCTGTGAGGATGATTGGTTGATGATTTGTGTTGGAAGATTTCGGCCTTAATACAACAACTCCGTTTATTTTATAGAATTCTTTGATTGTGGCTGAGTCGTCAATGAGAGCAACTACATTTTTGCCGTTTTCTGCGGTTTCTTGTTGTTGCACCAAAACCAAGTCGCCATCGTTAATTCCAGCTAAGTCCATTGAATCTCCGACCGCATGCAGAATGAAATATTTTGCACTGGTTTTTGCTAATGAAGTTGATACCGGTATCATTGCTTCAATGTTTTCTTCTGCAAAAATTGGCGCTCCACAAGCTACCATTCCCACAAGAGGGACATTAATTGTCTGTGCATGAGTCGAGCTAGATTCGTAATCCTTAATTATCTTGATAGAGCCTACTTCTGTTTTTTTCAGGTAACCCTTTTCAATTAGATTGGCTACAACGTCTTGTGCTGACCTAGGGGATTTGTAGCCCAATGTTGCCATCAGTTCTCTGATCGATGGCGCTTGGCCACGATGTGAAAACCAGTTTCTAATTTGGCGAATCGCCTTGAGTTCTTTGGGTGTAAGTGGGTTATTATCCATACGAAGTGTATGCTACTGTATGGGCGCAGGGCTTGTCAATAAAAATATCAAAAAATGTTTTCGGAGCGACCGAAGAGAGCGGAGAAAACACCTTATTCCCCCTCTAAAAATAAAGAAAAACAAAATCGGATTCTTTTTAAGAGCCAGGGCGATAGCCCCAAAAGGAAACATGTATTTCGTACAACGTATCGGCACATGCGAAGTTGCGCCGTTGTTTAATTGATTATTTTGTTAATATCGCTTATCTCTATTATATCACTAATCTTACCATTTCGTCAGCGCAATTTGGGTTGAGGTCTTTCGTAAAAGACCGAACCGCATGTGCCGTGTTGTGCGATGTGCATGTTTTCCTTTTGTTCCGTCACCAGACGGAACGGCTCAAAAAAAGAATTCAATTTTGTTTTTCCGTTTTGGATTTTTGGCAGAGGGGTTAGGGGTGAATGCCAAAAATTCAAAACTCCTTATTGGTTTTTCTTTGCAATAATCTGGTTAGCCGCATAAATGCCTGTAATAAACGAATCTTCAATGCCACAAACATTATGATCTCCGATTAAATAGAGATTATCTCCAATTTTACTTTCCCAAAGAACATTGCCTTCAAGATTAAAAGCTGGTTTCCAATATTTTGCTTCTAAAATCTTAAAATCATAAAAATATTTACTAAAATTTGGATTAGGATTTTTTGAATAAAAAAGACACGAGAAATCAGGCATAAATGCAATTGCCAACATCTCATTTTCGTCAGAAAATAAATTGCAATAACCTTTGCACCATTTTTCCTGCACTTGCCCTACAATGTGAAACATATGTGCTTCAACAGCACCTTTAATATCTTTCAAGTGGAGAAGTTTTTTTGAAATATGTGGCGGAGTTGCCACAATGACGTTTGACGCTTTGTATGTTTCGCCTTGAGTTTTTAAAACGTAATAATTATCTTCCTTTTTTATACTGTCCACAATATCAACAATAATATCATTTTTAAAATCTTTAATGATTTTATTTTTATCTAATACAAATTCATGAATTGGGACAATCAGTGGTAAGGAAAATTGGAGAAATGCAAACGCGTTTAGCTTATCAACTTTTGTAAAAGTTGTTCCGTGCAAAACTTCTTCCATGTACTGAAGCACTACTTCATTAATTTTGTTGTCTTTTATAAATTTCTCCGCATTTGTTTCATACAACTTCGCCAAATAAGGACTATTTCTTATAACCTCTGCTTGTGAGATTGTGCAACAATCCTTTTTAAATTTTCCGTAATGTTTTTTAAATTTTCGCAAAATTATAGCAAAGCGAATAGCTTGCGGGATATATCTAACAAATGATTTTTGATAAATGGAATAACCTTTGCCTCGTTTGTGAAAAATTATTTCGGACGGCTTAAGTTTGCGACCCAATTTAGCAAATTCTTTTGTGTGCGTATAGATATCCATAACATAATATGCGCCATATTGAATATTGCCATTTTTGGACGAATGAACTCGTCCGCCAATATCTTCTGAAATTAGTTTAAAATCAATATTGTTCTTTCTGAGATGATAAGCTGCACTTAAACCAGATATACCGCCACCGATAATGATTGTGTCTATTTTTGAATTCATGATTTAAATATAAATAATTTTTTCTGCCCTTAAAGGCAGAAAAACACCTTTTACCCCTGTTAAATAAATAAAAAACAAAATTGAATTCTTTTTTTGAGCCAGGGCGTTAGCCCAAAAGGAAAACATGCATTTCGCACAACTCCAGCTTAGCGGACTTGCAGGACGCTAAGCAAGGACGTTGTGATTTCAGGATTCGTTCATGAGCCGTTCATATTCGATGTGTATAGTGCTGAATTGGCTTTGAATATCTGTAATCCCCTACACCATGAACGACTTTGTTGGTCAACTCAAAACGGAGCTTTTGTTACGTAACTACAGCCCAAAAACGATCCTCGCGTACTGCCGCTGCATTCGAGAATTTGTTGGATTTTTGCAGGAAAAACTACCTGATGATGGGCACCTCGTTCGCGAATTTCTCATCAAAATGAAAGAGAGGCCAATCGCCTCACAAACATTTAATTTATATGTGAACTCAATCCGATTTTTTTACAAAAATATATTAAAAAAACACCTTGTCGTCGAGGTGAAGAATGCACGGCGAGTACATCGACTGCCTGTCGTGTTATCGAAAGAAGAAATAGAACTGTTGCTCAATGTGACGACAAACCGCAAGCACAGACTGCTTCTCGCGCTTGCGTATGGAGCGGGGTTACGCGTGAGCGAGGTCATTAAACTGCGTGTCTGCGACGTCGACATTGCGCAGTCGACACTCTTTGTACATGAAGGAAAAGGCCGCAAAGACCGCGTGACACTTCTTCCACAAAAGCTCAAAAACGATGTGGTGCAGTATATGGCTGGCAAAAATCCTCTAGATTTTGTAATAATGAGCGAACGTGGCGGACGCCTCACCGACCGGAGTGCTCAACATGTTTTTTCAAATGCGCTCGAAAAATCCAAAATAACCAAAAATGCCACTTTTCATTCGCTCAGACACAGTTTTGCCACTCATCTCATCGAAAATGGGGTAAATCTGCGCTATGTACAAGAACTCCTCGGCCACTCGAGCATACTCACCACACAACGATACACACACGTGACGCAACACAGTATTTTGCAAATCCGCAGTCCTTTTGACTGAATCTAACCTGAAAAACCATAAACCATGAAGTATCACCTTACACTTTATGGTTTTCACTAAAAAGATTTATATAATTCCTAACAACGTGTATTTATCTTTAACAAAAGGCTTTTAATTGAACAACTTTTGTATTCAGTTCAGAATTCGTTCATTCGCCGTTCATAGTCATGTGTTACAAGCATGGCATGAAAAAAATCCTCTCACTCATTACTCTCGCAGTGCATATTGGCATGTTGATTTTGATTATTCCGCTGCGCACCAACGCAGAAGATACACTCGCTCAGCTCATCATTACCGAAGTGGCGAGTACGGTTATAAGCGACGACGAATGGATTGAAATATATAATTATGGAACCGAGTCGGTGCATATAGCCGAACTCACTTTCTACGAAAATGAGAGCAACCACGGAATGTCGAGTTTTTCGGGAGAAACAGAAATTGCGTCACATACGAGTGCAATCATTGCCAACAAAGCAGATATATTTAAGAGCAAAAATTCCACGTATTCGGGAATACTCATTGACTCAACATGGGCAAGTTTGCGCGAAGATGGAGAATCTATCGGGCTCAAGGTACAAGGAGTATTTGTCGACCAAGTTACCTACGGTGCGAGCGCCAAAGAACAAATATCGGAGCGAAAATCACTACAGCCGAATGACTGGACTACCGCAACTCCAACACTCGGAGTATTGAGCGAAACGCAAAAAATATTTCTCATACCAACAGAAACAACAACGTCTGCCACCGTGATCGACGAACCAATTGCAACAAGCACCGAAAGTATAACAAACACCGAAAGTACAACGCCCACAGATAGTGTAGAACCACTCGTAGAACTCACACTTGAAAGCATCCCGGCAACAGCTGCAACTTCGAGCGACTCTACCGACGGGCTTACGCTAACCAGCGACGCGGCAACATCAAGCGCTGCTGCCACAACCGACACATCGGCTTCATCAACAGCAACCTCGACAACTTCTACAAACACAACGTCCTCATTAACCAGTACAACTCAAAACACTCAAATCTCTACAAATGCACCGCCCGTTGCACGCATTACCATTCAAAGCGGCCAACTAAACGCTACAGAAAAAACCTCGATTAACTTCGATGGCCGTACATCGTACGACCCGAATAACGATCAACTTTTTTATGACTGGAATTTTGGAGACGGCACGAATGCAACAAGCGCAAATCCCCCAATACACACGTATTCGAAAACAGGAGTATTTACCGTACAATTAAGCGTCACCGATACCACGGGGCTCAAAGGAGTGGCATATTCGACCGTGAATATATTGGCAAAGTCGACAAGCGCGACGAACACCGCAACCACCTCCAGCTCGCCTGCGTCAAAGACTACATCATCAACAAACACGAACGTCGCCGCAATTGAAACAACGGGCCCCACAGAAAGTACAACTACAAATCCGAACTCATCTGAAAAAATTACCATCACCGTAACCGCAGAGCAAGCAAAAGCACTTTTCAATACGTACTCATCAGCAAGTACATCGCATAATAAAACCGTGAGCGCAGCGAGTACCGAATCGCAACCACGCGGCATTGTTATTAATGAGCTCTTCCCTGCTCCCGAAAAAGGCGAAAACGAATGGATTGAGCTACACAACACAGAAAAGGTTGCCGTAAATTTATCAGGAATGCTTTTAGCCGACTCCTCTAAATTAAAGAAACCATTCACCCTCCCTGCAGGCTCAGTTATTCCACCGCATGGCTTTGCAATTATTACGAGCGAACAGAGCAAAATCAGCTTAAATAATGGCGAAGACTCTGTATACCTCGCCTCTGCAACCGGAACGCTCATAGACTCAGTCACCTATTCAGGCGGCAAAAAAAACCTCACCTACGCACGAGCACAAGACGGAGAAAAAACAGTGTGGTCATGGACAAGCGACATAACACGCGGCAAAGAAAACCCCTCTCTTTCAGAGATTGCAGGCACGGTAACGAACGTCGGTACAAAAAAACAAAATGGAAAAGAATCACCATATATTGAAATTCAAACTACCGACAACGAGCTTCATACCGTTATGACCGACGATGCCGATAAAAATGCAGACATTACCAACGGATTTTTTAATACGGGAGATACCGTCTCTATTGCTGCCTTCGAAGCAGCCGATGGCACCGAGCATCTGTCGTCGGTAAAGAAAATCGAAGCCGCACCGAATTCAACATCATCAAACACGACCGAATCTTCGTTCACAAAAACGCAGCTCATTATTGCAGCCGCAGTGTTTCTAGCGCTCAACGCGCTCACCATTATGTATTTTGTTCGCGGCTTTGGGCCTCGGCAATCTGGCTCCGAATCCGATGAAGATCTTCTGGCGTAAGCTGCGCATCGAGCGAACCGTGCTCGTGCGGCGGTAAAATCGTGTTTTTCAAAATATCTGCCTCATCTTCTTCAAACTCGCCTTGATCTTCGGGAGCAGCGGGCAAAAATGAAATATTTATTTCAAGTTTCTTCTGGGTAACCGGCTTAGAAATAATATTTTCTGCATTCAATACCGTCGATGCTTTTTCAAATAAAATGCGATCACCAAGGAGTGGGCAACGAGCTTCAATCGCAATTACCACTGCATCACTCGGACGTGCATCGATAAACTTCGTGCCACTCGGCGTGGTCACCACAATAGACGCATAATAAGTACCCGCTTTCAATCGATCAATAATCACATACTCCAACTTAGAATCTGCCGCACCTATTAATGTCAAAAAAAGCTCCTGCAGCATCGGCCTGCTTACTTTAATCTTTTTCGAATATTTCTGAATCGCCAAATCAATAGCCTGCGCCTCTGCATCGCCAATCCACATTAACAAAACGCGCTCGCTTCGTTTATCTTTCAAAACCATCACCGGATTATCGGTCGCATCGTCGTTGAGTAACCCGGCGACTTCAAGCATAATCGGTGTTCGATCTGGCACTTTGGGCTCTTTGGGTTGATTTTTCTCTGTATTAGCCATAGGGTTTTACCATTATAACAATATATGAAAACTATTCAACGTTTAGCTCGGTACCTGATACCAGCAGGAATTCTCTCTGTTACAACGCTATTAAGTTACATAACAGGACTTCTTCGTGATCGCACCTTCGCACAGATGTTTGGCGCAGGCAGAGAGCTCGACATTTACAATACCGCATTCATCGTCCCCGATCTTTTACTAAATATTTTTGTCGCCAGCGCTCTTTCACCTATTTTCACTCCCCTGCTTTCTGGCCTTCGCGCAGAGAAAAAACATGAAACAGCCAGCCACTTTGCAACAACCGTCACCGTGGCCGCAACATGCACCATTACCATTCTTGCAGCACTGGTATGGATTTTCATGCCAATCATAGCGCCACTTATCGCCCCGGGATTTTCGCCCGAAGAACAAATGCAACTCATCACCATGAGCAGAATTATTTTAGTTTCGCCCGTCTTGATGGCTCTTTCAAACAGCTTTGGCAGTATTCTTATAAGTTCAAAACAATTTTTGTGGTATGGCATTTCGCCCGTTGTCTATAACCTCGGTTTAATTGGTGGCTCGTTCTTGGTGCCAAAAATGGGATTAAGCGGACTCGCAGTTGGTGTAATTTTCGGCGCACTTTTACACCTCGGTTCACGCTCCATTGGAGTACTAAAAAGCGGCTTTATCTTCGGCAAAACGGTCAATATGCGCATGGCAGAATTTAAGCAATTATTAAAATTAATGGGACCTAAAATGTTGGGACACCCTGTTGAACAATTAAAATTTTTCGGATTTAATAGGATTGCAACCGCGCTTACCGTCGGCAGTGTAACTGCCATAAGTTTCGCACGAAACTTTCAAAGCGTGCCCGTTTCGTTATTCGGTATTTCATTTGCCGTGTCAGCTTTTCCACTCCTCGCCGAAGCGGCCGCACTCAAAGATCGCGAGTTATTTAAATCACACGTAAAAAAAGCGACACTCAGTATTTTGGCATTCACCATCCCTTCAACACTTTTCTTGCTCATCGTTGGTGACCTACCAATTAAAATTCTTCTCGGCGGTGGAAAATTTGTTGGAGAATCTATCACGCGCACTGCAACAGCGCTCGCTTTTTTCTCACTCTCTATCCCTACTGAAAGCCTAATACACCTTTTTGCTCGTTCATTTTATGCACTCAAAAATACAAAGATCCCGGTTATCATGAGTGTCACGGGACTCCTTATCAGCGTCTCAATTGCGCATCTTCTCGCGCCATCATACGGACTCGTTGCAGTTCCTCTTGGTTTTTTCGCAGGCACATTAGTTGAGTCTACGATACTCGGCGTGCTACTGTACAGACGCACATGTACGCACTTTTAGATTTTCTACTTCACGTCGACGTTAAATTGCTCGACCTCATCGCACAATACGGCAATGCCGTGTACGCTTTTTTATTTTTGATTGTGTTTGTCGAAACCGGGCTTGTGGTTATTCCCTTTTTACCGGGAGATTCACTTTTGTTTGTCGCAGGCGCATTTGGTGCGGCGGGAGTTTTATCGATGCCGCTGCTCATAATCTCTCTTATAATTGCGGCAATTATCGGAGACGCGGTTAACTACTCAATAGGAAAACATTTCGGACTGAGAGTCTTTAAACGATTAATTAAACAAGAACATTTAGATAAAACCGAGGCGTTTTACGAGGAGTACGGCAAAAAAACAATTATCCTTGCTCGTTTTGTCCCCATTGTTCGTACACTGGCTCCCTTTGTTGCCGGTATCGGAAAAATGAATTTCGCCACTTTTTTCAAATACAATGTTATAGGCGGAGTCATTTGGGTAGTATCGCTCACTGTTGCAGGGTACGTATTCGGACGAATCCCCTTTATTAAAGACAACCTCACCATCATTGTTATCGGCATCGTGATAGCCTCTATTTTACCTGCCATTTGGCACGTGAATAAAAAGCGCAAAAAAAAGACTCAATAAAAATGTAGGCCTTTTTGTCGCAACTCTCTTCGAAGGATTTTATAATTCGGAATCGTGCGCTCGACGAGCTCCCAAAACTTTTTTGAGTGATTCATTTGTTTTAAATGACACAGTTCATGCGCAACTAAATAATCGGCGAGCTCTTGGCGCAACAACGCAATTTTGTAGTTGAAATTCAAATTTCCCAAGCGAGAACAGCTCCCCCATCGCGTTTTTTGATTTTTAATCGAAACGCGCCGATACGAAAAACGATACAATTCATTGAGTCGTTCAAGCGCCTCGTTTGCAACCTCGAGAGCACGCTCTTTGGTTGCTAAATATTCGGCACGAGAACTTTTGTGCGTGTGAGGCGGCAACGTAGAAACAAGCTTTTTGTAATACTGATATTTTTCCGAAATCCACGCCGCCTTTTTCGTCAAAAAATCCTCTACAAATGTAAGTGTCATACGCACCGGCATCGTCACCGAAATACGTGCATCAGGATAAATTGTTACGCGAAGTGACCGCGCGCGTTTGCTCTTTTTAAGTTCATATGGAATAGCTTCGCCATTATGAAAAAGTTCCTGTGCCATATGTAAAGTGTACCACTTATTCTGCTTTTTTATACTGAGACAGTCCAAGAATATTCCCTTCAGAATCCTTAAACCAAGCCAAATATCCCATCTCGCCATTTTCGCCGAGGGAAGTTTTTGCACGAACAACTGATCCACCATTCTCAACTATTTTACCGAGCGCTACATCAATATCCTCAACATCAACATAAAACATTGGGTACGGCATGCTCGGATCACGTTTGCTGCAACCACCATTAATAAATCCTGTTTCTTTGGGCTGCATTTTTTCATCAACAGGCCCCGTTTGCCAACTCGTGTATCCAAACTGCTCCCATTCAAAGGGTTTCCAGTCAAAAACATTTGAATAAAAAGATTTTGCACGTTCCTTATCGTCCCAGGGAAATTCGAAATGTGTGACTTTGTTCATAGTATCGAGTTGATTATGTGGTTGGGGATGAGGGATTCGAACCCCCGATATCCCGCACAGCGGGATGCCTTACCTTTGCTCAATTATCTTCTTGAAGATTACTCCTCCTTTTTGAGATTTCAAATATTTTTCTCTCTTCATAGCTTCAACTCGACTATAATACTCTTCAATAATAATTATCTTCCACGGCCTTCCAGACTTTGTTGAACTCACTCGCCCACTATTGTGGTATCTCAAACGTTGATCAGGATTATTTGTTTGTCCGATGTAATAGCGCCCTGTTTTTTCGCTCTGCAAGATATATACAAAAAACATAATTTTTGGTTGGGGATGAGGGATTCGAACCCCCGATATCCCGCACAGCGGGATGCCTTAC
>CAYHBN010000015.1:0-5986 GCA_964354865.1 uncultured Candidatus Peribacteria bacterium | reverse complement strand
ATATATACAAAAAACATAATTTTTGGTTGGGGATGAGGGATTCGAACCCCCGATAGCGCCTCCAGAGGGCGCTGCCTTACCACTTGGCGAATCCCCAACGTTTCTTAACCTCCTGATTATAAACTCATTCGAACCCCCGATATCCCGCACAGCGGGATGCCTTACCACTTGTCGCAGACCCCGTTTGCGGGGGCGAATCCCCAACGCATGGTATTGCTGAGGGATTATAGTGGAGGTAGTTAATTTGAACAAGTGGGCAAAAAAACATCCCTCTCGAGGCAGCACCTGATGGAGAGGGGCGTTTTGATAGACATAGATCAGTCATTATCCTGAATCGTATGAATATGTGTAGCTAAAGAACCAATCTGAGCATTCGTCGGATCATACAAAGTAACACTCATCGTTTCATTCGCCTCGCTATTTGCATCATCGATAACATTTAGATTAATTGTGCCGCTTGTTGAACCTGCAAGTATCGTAATTTCATTAGACCCAAGCGAATAATCAACTGCACTCGTCGCCGTACCGGTAACAAAATATTTGACCCGGACATCTTGTGTAGCAGCACTCGATAATCGTACTGTCACAGGGGTAAGCCCAGATGATTCCAAAGCACTATGGTACGCATCGTCGAATGAGACGGTTGGCTGGTCCCCATCGACAATGGTATAGGTGAAATTATTTTGCAACCCAATATATGCGTTATTTGCCCCCGCAATGTTAATCACCACCGTTTCATCTTGTTCCACAGCAGAATCGTTGAACACTGACAACCGAATATTTCCCGTATTTCTACCGGCAGGGATAGTAAGCTCTCCATAGGACAGCGAGTAATCTACTCCGCTACCAGTTGCAGTTCCAGAAACGGTATACCTCACAGAAACATCTTGTGCATAGGTAGAGGTCAAGAAAACGGGAATATCTACAACCGATTTTGACTCTGGACCACTTGCACTACTCGAATAGAATTGAATCGTTGGTATGTTATTAGGATTAGTATTAGGATTAGGATTTGGAACAACAGGAGTAGGAAGTGCTCTAGGAGTATGTACAATATCTCTATTTGAAAACTGAACTATCATTGTTAATTTCTGACGTCCAAGTGCATCTCGAACAGGCAGTGGATACAAACGAACAGGCAAACCAAGTTGTAAATCACTCAATGTACCTTGCTTTAACACCCCATTCGTACCCAAAAACACCACCAATGCATTGCGTGCATCCATTACTCTTCGAGCTCCGACAATTCGTACTTCTACCAAATTGTCAGCTTCGTTAACACTAATAATACTTGCTACTCTCGTACGAATAGGAACAAAGGTGAGCGGATTAGCATCGGGAGTTAATGCGCCATTCGCCACCTGCATAAACAGGGTATTGAGGTGCATACTTCTCCCAAGGAGTCCGAACGGAACATAATACGTACTATCACTCAATGCAAGAACCGGAACAACGTTCATGAACGTCAGCAATAACGTTGTAAAAAACGCTGCCAAAAACCGAAATTGATATTTTCTCATAAAATAAAATTAAATAATAAAACTGATTGTGCCGCCCACTACTAAGACGACCCATAGCATGTTTACCTACTCATTCGGCTTTGACAGAAAGCTCGTTATGACAACGATACACCTTTAATTATCCCCTCAACCTCACCACACACTTCAGGGATTTTCCCATCTTCACTCATAACTACGAAGTCACACTCCTTCGAAAAAATCATCTCTTTTTCAAAACTCATTTCGCGATGTACCAACTCTTCGACTGGCAGCGGCGCACGCTTTTGAATGCGGTTTTTGAGACTTTCCCACGAAGGAGAAGTAATAAATAATGCCTTCACATTTTCGCGTCCAAGAATAGTTCGGATAGAGATCACGCCCTGCATATCAACCTCTCGTATCACTAACTTTCCCTCATTCAAAGCGGCTTCGATCGGCGCCTTCAAGGTTCCGTAATAGTTATCGTTATGTACAATCGCCCACTCCAAAAATTCACCCGCGTCGATGCGTCGCTTAAAATCCTCTTTAGTAATAAAATGGTACACCTCTCCATCTTTTTCACGTGGCCGCGGCGAACGAGTGGTACATGAAAGCGGAAAAACGGCATCAGGAAAAACCTTTCGCAAGTGTGAAATGACCGTTCCCTTGCCCGTTCCCGATGGTCCCAAAATGAGAATAAATGTTCCTTTCATATGTTATAATTGCAACCATAGCCTATATGAATACCTGCCGACAATGCAACACGCCGTTTGTGGTAACTGACTCCGACCGTGAGTTCTACAAAAAAATCGAAGTTCCGCCGCCGACCCTCTGCCCTCTCTGCCGCCTTCAACGCCGCCTGAGTTTTCGCAATGAACGAAATTTATATAAACGAACCTGTGACCTGTGCAAAAAGTCGATGATTTCGTTTTACGATGCCGAGTCACCATACACGGTCTACTGTAAAGAGTGTTGGTGGAGCGACAAATGGGATCCTAAAGACTATGGGCAAGATTACGACCCAACGCGTCCTTTTATGGATCAACTCAAAGAGTTATTTTTGAAAGTTCCAAAGGCAGGTGCAATGCAAGTAAATAACGAAAACTCAGAGTACAACGCGCTTTTATACTTTAGCAAAGACACCTACATGTCTCCCGGGTGCTACTTTGTTGAAAACTGTTTTTATGTGAGAAAAAGCCAATATTCAAAAGATTGTGCCGCGAGTAATGGACTTAATAAGTGTGAGCTTGTCGCCGAAAGTACCAACTGTGATAACTGCTACAATTGCCATCATCTACTCAACTGCCGCAACTGCTCTCAATCAAGCTATTTGAGCAACTGCACAAGCCTTGAGAATAGTTTTATGTGCAGTGGCATGAGTAACATGAAGTTCTGCTTTAAAAATACACAGTACTCGCAAGAGGAGTATGAGAAAATTATTGTCTCATACAAAATAAAATCTTCTGACGAGCTCTTTCAAGAATTTCAGGAGTTTTTAGCGACAGTTCCGCAACGCGCACTCAATCAACTAAACTGCGAAAACTCATCGGGCGACTATTTGCAAAATTGCAAGAATGCACTTGATTGTTATGATTGTTTTGAGGTTCAAGATTCACGCTATTTAACTGAATGTGTAAAAATTAAAGATTCGATGGATTTAAGCATGCACGATAAAGAGGTGGAATTATGCTACGAACTGTGTACAGGAGGAGAGAAAAGTTATTTCACCAAGTTTGCCTATTGCGCGGTAGCCTCACCATACACCGAATATACCTATTCTTGTTTGTATCTCACTCATGGTTTCGGCTGCGATGGTGTTCACTCACGGACCGAATATTTGATTTTAAACAAACAGTACTCGCCTGAAGAATACGCCGAACTTCGTGCAAGAATTATTGAAGATATGAAAAGAGAAACCGAACGAGGAAATATTGAAGCTGCGTATGGTGAATTTTTTCCGTACTCACTCTCTCCTTTCACCTATAACGAAAGTGTCGCTCAAGATTATTTTCCGATCACTGAAGAACTGGCACAGCAGTACAATATTCCGTGGAAAAACCGACCGACACCTCCGTTGCAAAACGGCCCCGATGTACATACCTGTATACGTTGTTCTAAGCAGTACAAAATCATCACCCAAGAAAAAGAATTGTATGCGAAAATCGGCTTACCTCTTTCAACTATGTGCCCCGAATGCCGTTATTTAGGGGTTATGTCATGGAAAAATCCAAAACAACTCTACACTCGTGCTTGTCACAACTGTGGCGCCGAAATGCAAACAACATATGCTCCAGATCGCCCCGAAATGGTGTATTGCGAAACGTGTTACCTCGAAACAAAGTAGATCAAAGCTAGTCCACCTACAAAATGACGGTCATTGAATAAATGCCGCTTTTCAGGTATACTTATAGGATTTTATGGCCCCTGAAATAAAAAACCAACCGACTGTTGCAGCACCTGACCAACCAGTCGACGATAGCAACGAACACTACCGACCAGTTATAGAAAGAAACGCTGGCGATCGTGCCGGATTTACTCGACGAAGTTTTGAGGCAATCGGCAAATCACTCACTGAATTTTTGGCTAAAATTAAAAAGCCTCCATACAACATTGAAATCGATGAGAATGACGATAAGAGTTTGGCATATGGCATATTTTGCTTTCAAAGAAAACTAGGCCCACCAGAAGTTGAAAACGACTTTCTGCACGATGGCATGTGCGGACCAGCAACACTTCGAAAATTCAACGAAGTAAAATTACATCAACAGAATACGGGGGCGCTACACGATCTCAGTTCGCAACTTCCCGTTGCGCCGCCAAAACCAGAAGTACCAGAAGCGGCCCCCACCCGTACTGACGCACCAGTACAAGAATTAGTCAAAACACCAGTCGCACCTAGAATCCCAGAAAACAACAATGTACTACCTGAAACCAACATACATTCGTGGCTTTTTGTTGGTGATTCACTTACCGTAGGAATGAAAAGTACAGGCGCGCTTAATGGCTCAATTGAGCCCAAAAAGTATCGTGACGAAAACAACAAGCTACAGGGCATTTCTATCGGCGGCAAACAAAGCCCCGCAATGCTTGGTGCATTGAATCATGCCGAACAAAATAACGAGATAGCCGACGGAAAAGGTATGGTCGTGTGGGCAGGAATAAATGACATCGGCAGTGCTCGATCGACTAAACAAATAATCGCGACACTCACTCAAATATACAAATTTGCAGAACAAAAAAACATGACTGTTGTTGCCTGCACAATGCCAGACTGGCGACCAAGTGAAGCAACACTTAAAGAATATGACAGACGGTGGAAAGAAAAAGGTATGGGTAAATATCCTTTCACCGCAGATGAAACGGTAGCACGAATACACGTGGTTAATGATTGGATTAGAAACAACGCACAAAAAGTCGTTCCAAATACAAAATTGCACGTAGTTGATCTTAATGCTGAACTTCGCCGTAATCCTAAAACATATCATTATAATGAATCGATCCTTCACCCGACTAATGGATACACTGCTATTGCTGAATATATTACTACTCAAGCGAATATTAAGCGCCAAACATCCGTCGCTCAGAAATAAGAAAACGTAAAAAAACCGCATGTACCTGAGCTAGGTGTGTTTAAGGATTGTAAAAGTCGTCTAAAAATGATATACTAATATAATACATTGATCTTTAAAAAATCGTCGCTCACTACCAACTTACATTCGTGTGAAAAGTGGGGAAAGAGGCGTTATACACTTTCATCTGAGAACTGCTTGCAGTTGCTCTCGATCGGTATAGACGTCGCATAAAATTGACGCTTGGAAAAATAAAATTTTCCGCGCCTCTCTCCCTACTTTTCATGCGTGGAACTGCCGACTACAGTTCCCAACACAGTGAAAAGTAATCCTCTAGTAGGAAAAACTACCTCTGTTTTATTCATTCCAATCAGGGTGAATAAATCCAAAAAAATAAAAGCAAAAATAAATACGCCAAAAGTCGTTTGTTCTTAATTGGACTCCGACATAAAAAACAAAAACAAAGAAAGACCCTGGTGGTAAAGGTCTATAAATTGATCCACCTAAGAACGGTAGGGAGATTGTCTCGCCTCGCTACGAGACTACACATAAGACCTTAGTCGCCTTATGTCGACCACCGCTCTTCATGAAAGCGTTTCCTCTGTCTACACAAATTTATGCAGGCAGATCGGATCGTGATTCTGACTAACGTCAGGACCTTGAAAGAGCATTGCGTTGGACCGGCTGTCTCACCTCTGTATTCACCTTTTTTAAAGGCTACACGTGCCCAACTAGGCAGCCGGTTCTTAATTTGTAAGCTCGGACGAGTTCGGTCGCGCTAATTGCGCGCTCCCTCACTTTCGTCCTCGCCGCGCCACCGTGTGGCGCGCGCGCCAGGTTAAAATCTTTAAACAAAAAAATATATGGCAGAATTTGAAGCAGAATTACAACCACGTACTCCACGAAAATTTGGAGTCAAGACAACTAATACGCATCCGT
>CAYHBN010000014.1:0-24507 GCA_964354865.1 uncultured Candidatus Peribacteria bacterium | reverse complement strand
TTTATATATCTGTTTCTTTTTATATCTTCTTTGTAGGTGTTACGTGGTCGACGCGCTCCTTACCTAGAAGAGTAGGGGAGGTTACGCCGGTTTTACTCCTCGATGCATTCGTTGCTGCCTTTGGCTTAGTCGCTAAAGCGCGATACGTTTCGCACTTACCGGAATTGTTATTTTAATTACTTAATTCTTACGAATTCATATATGAATACTCGAAGATTCTTGGGTCTCCGCCGCTGGCTTGCCACGGTTGGTATCCTTTCAGTTCTATCGAGCCTAGTGGTAGTTGCTCCTATCGCTAGTGCTTACGCAGGTACAGATGCTACTGCAGCAGGTTTCTCATGGGCTGCAAGCGCTGTAGACGAAGCTTGTGACAAAGGTCTCATTGATTGTGACCTTGCTGATCCAGCTTTCGGACAAACTGTTACTCGTGCTGTTGCTTACCAAATGCTTACTTCTGGTTTTGGTGTATTGGCTGATACAGCTCAATCTCCATTTACTGACGTAGAAGGACAATGGTATGCAGCTGCTGCTAACACAGCTTTCACCCTCGGATGGACGTCTGGTGTTGGTGACAACAAGTTCGGTGGTGCACAAACAATGACTCGCGCTCAATTGGCTACAGCTGCTGCTAAAGCACTTGGCCTTTCTGACTGTGATGCTACTGTTTTGGACGCTGTAACCGATGCTAACTTGATCCCTTCATACGCTGTAGGTCCTATGGCTTGTATGCTTGAGAACAAACTTATGGTTGGTTCTAACAACAAGCTCGACCCTATGGGCGGTGCTAACAAGGCTCAGGTTATCGTAGTTATGAATGCTCAAGTTAACTATGCTGCTGAAAACGAAATCGACGTTCTCGAAGTTGCTGCTACACAGCTCGGCGTAGATGCTGATACTGTTCAACAGGCTCTCGACGAAGGTATGAACATCGTTGACGGCGAATTGGTTTCTGTTGCTGGTACTCCAGAGACTCCTGTAAACCCAGAGGGACCAGTTCCTCCAGTTGGTGGTTCAGTAGTTGCTGCTGTATCAAATACTCCAGCTGGTTCAACTCTTCCTCTTGGCGCTAAGAGCGTTCAACTTCTTCAATTCAGCTTGTCTGCAGCTGCAGATACAGCAGTTGATTCAGTTAAATTCTCACGTTCAGGACCTGGTGTTGTTGCTGACTTTGCAAATGTTTACATTTACGAAGGTGCAAACCGCCTAAAATCAGGAAAGACAATTTCTTCAGACACAAACATGGTAGAGTTCACTGGTCTTAACATGGTTGTTAGAGCTGGTACTCCACGTGTATTGACACTTCGCGGTGATGTAGCTGCTTCTGGCACTGCAACTGCAAGCGATCAGCACATGTTCAGTGTTGTAGCTGTTGCTTCAAATGGCACTGTAACTGGTCTTCCAGTTTCAGGCAGCACATTTACTATCGGTGCAGTTTCAGTAGGAACTGTAACTATGGCTCCTGTTTCTACCATTTCTAGCCCAACATTGGGTCAGTCAAATGCAGAATGTGGTAACTTCCGTGTAAGCGCTGGTGCTAACGATATCGAAATCCGCGAGGTCACTTTGACTAATGGCGGTACTCTTTCTCGTTCAAGCATGGCTAACTTCAACTTGGTACAACCTGGCTATTCAGCTGAGGGTGTAGTAAATGGAGTTGTTGCTACAACTGCTGCTATTAACGACAAAGACCGTGTTGTGTTTGCTCTTGCTACTCCATTCATGATCTCAAAGAACCAGAATCGAAATTTCGAGGTTCGTTGTGACATTCTTGGCGGTAAGACAACTGACACTGTTAAATTGTATCTTGATGAAACAAGCGACGCTCTTGTTATCGACAAACAATATAACTTTGGTTCAAATGTTACAAACAGCATGGGTTCATCTGCTGTAACAGCTGTTACTCTACAAGGTGGTAAACTCACTTTTGCAGATAATGGTCCTTTGGCAACAAACCTTTCAAAGAACTCAACAAACAAGGAGTTTTTCAACTTCTCTGTAACTGCTGACCGTTCATTGACTGTTCGTGATTTCTTCTTGATGATGGAACAGACTGCATGGGCATCACCTGCTCTTCAGGCTGGTACTGGAAGCTCATCTGGTGTTTCTGCTGGTGGTGGTACTATTTCTACAGCTGGTGCTGTTTCATTCACTACAGAAGCACACGATGCCAACATTGCAGTAAACGACGTCCTTCGTGTTGAAGATGTATCTGGTTCAAATTACTACGTAAAAGTTACAGCAGTAGCTGCTAGCACTATGCTTGGAGCAGGTGTTACTGGTACTGTTATCTACCCAGATACAACTCCTTCAGCGGCTGTTGTTTTGGTTGATGCTGATGACTATGACGAAGTATTTGATGCAACTTCAATCACATTGCTCAAGAATCTTAAGCTCGTAGATACCGATACTCACGGAACAATTGCGTCAGTTACTAATTCTAACTACGCAATGGCATTCTCAGATGATTTCGATATCTCTGCTGGGCAGACACGTCACTTCTCATTGCAAGCTGATCTTGATACATCTTTTGTAGCAGGAAACGCTTTCCGCGGTGGATTTGACTTTACTCAGACAGACTTCATTCGTGATAACGAGGCTAATCAATCACTTGTTTCTGCTGACATTGTTGGCGGTAACTTGTTTGGTAAACCTATGACTGTTGTTGCTTCAAGCCTCACTTTGAGCCTTGCTTCAACTCCAGTTTCTGAGACTCACGTTAAGGGTGAACAGGCTGTTAATCTTGCTGGTTTCTCTGTCCAAGGTGGCGACGGTGGATCAATAAAGGTAACTCGCGTAAATGTTCGATTGATGGCTGATGTTACAGCTCTTGGTGCTACATTTGACAATGCTGGTTATGGTGATACTGCTGCTAATACTTTGGTAACGACCGTTGGTCTTTACTCAGTAGTTGGCAACACATACACACGTATTGGTACTGGTGATGTTGGTTTGACTCTTGTAGGCACCATTGGTGCTTCAGGTGGCTATTACCGCGCACAGTTCAATAACCTTACTCAGACTATTGCTAAATCTGAGACTCAGAAATGGGTAGTTCGAGTTAACCTTGCAAATACAATCGGATCAACAAGCTATCTTGCTGCTGTTATCGATGCAGATACTGACCTTACGGTTCAGGATGCTGATGGTAACTCAGTTACTGCTTCTGGTTCAGACTTGAACCTTTTGGCTGCTCCAACAGTCACAAAGACTATTGAAACAAGCGGTTCATTGGCTGTTACTGAATTGAGCTCACCTAATGCAGCTATTTTGGTTGCTGGTACATCTGACAACGTAGTTGCTCGAGAACAATTCTCTGCAACAAACGAGTCATTTAAAGTTACAAAACTTAATATACAGTTACCAGAATCATCTGTTTCTGGTGATCCATTTACCGATACTGCTGCAACAACTGCATCTCGTTCTATTACTTCAGTAAAACTTCGCTATACAAATAGCGTTGGTGCTACAGAAGTAAAATCTGGAACAATGAGTTCAGGTGTTGTTAACTTTACTGGTCTAGATATCTTGGTTGGCAAGAATGCAACAGCTAATGTTGAAATCTTGGTTGACTTGAACACTATTGCTGCTGGCGCTGCTACTGGCGATGTTGTTCGACTTGGTATCTCTACTGTTGCTGGTTATACATACGAGGCAGTTGGTCAAGGTTCAGGTACAACTGACACCGATATCACTCCTACAAACCAGGCTAATATCAATTCTATGGTAGTTCGCAAGGCTGCTCCAATTGTTGCTAAGGCAACTACTGGATTACCAAGCTCACTTACTAATGGAACTGTTAAAGTTTACGGTGTAAACGTTACTGCTAATGGCGGTACTGTTTCACTCAAACGTTTAGCATTCACATTGAACGCAAGCGTTGATACTGCTGATACGATGAGCCAGTTCAAACTTTACCAGGGTGGCAGTGCTATCGAGTCATCTCGCTACACTATCTATACTAAATACGGTACAGATGCTGAAGGCGTAACTGATATCACTGGTTCAACTAACGGCGCACTTTCTGAAGTTTTGACTGTCACATTTGATGACACTTCAACACGTGAAGAAACAATCGCTGCTGGTGCAACTCAGTCTTACTACCTAGAAGCAACTGTTGGTGGTGCATCAACTGGTAATAATCTTTCGATTAATATCGCTGATGACACTGTTCAGATGGCTGCTACTGGTGGTGTTGATGAGTTCGAAGGAACTTCTTCACAACAAGGTAATTCGGTTGTTTGGAGATTTGATGCCGGTGCTTTAGCGGCAACTGCTGATGATCAGGTATACATCGATGTAAATGGTGATGGTGACTACTCAATGACATATGATTATGCTGTTGCTTCTGGCACTGTTGTCGACTTGACATCAACTCTTGCTGATAACATCTACCTTGCTGGTGCACTCCGCTTAGATGGTGATCAGGACTCTTCTACAGATGCTGATACATTCTACTTCGACCTTGATGGCGGAGCAGATTACGACGCAGCTACAGAGCCTGCATTCGCATCTACGGCTGATGGTATCCTTGCAGATGGTGCAATTACCTACCCAGTATGTTTCACTGCTACAACAACAATTTACTTTGATGTTGATGGTACATGTGCTGCATACGCTGGAGACGCAATTGGTACTGACTTCAAACTTACTGTAGTTGCTGGCCCTGCTGGAACTGCTAATACAGAACTACGAACTTCAAACATGAACTTCGTTTGGTCTGATAATGGTGAGGCAAACGGTACAGTTCATACCACTTCTACAAGTGCTTGGACTAACGGTTTGAATGTCGATAACCTTTCAACTCAGTCACTCAGCTTGAGCTTCTAATTACCATTTAATTGGTAGTTACGTTTCATTACTGTAATGACTCAAAAAAGCCTCCCTCCCGAGAAATCGGGATGGGGGGCTTTTTTTTATACCAAAATTTTGTATAATCAAAGTAATGAAAACTACATCTTCGTCAAAAATTGCCATCATTGTTATTTCTCTTTTAGTAGCTGTTGGTGCCCTCGCTTATGGAACATATACGGTCTACCAGAATCAAAATCCCGTCGAAATTGCCGTTGATATAACAGATGAGCAACGTACAGATTATGAGGCAAAGCTCGCTGATTACACTGCAAAGCTCGCTGACCCTGCTTTTAGAGATGAAAATGGCTTACCTAACTCTGATTTGTATATTGAAAAAGCTCGATATCTAGCTTATTTAGGGCATTTATCACAGGCTGAAGCAGTTCTTAAGGAATGCTTGAAGAAATTTAAAATGTATACCGTGGCTGAACATAATTTGGCTCGGATTTATGAACAGATGGGTAAATACGACAAAGCGGTTGATATTTATGAACGACTTGCTGATGAGACGATTTATAATCAGCCGCAGTACTTTATGGATGCAGCTCGCGTGATGCGCATTCAAAAGAATGTGAACGGTGCCGATGTTGCATACAATGCGTTCTTGAAAAAATTTAATACTCCTGATGCCGAGTTTGAACAATGGCTTCGGGATAACAAAAAATAGTATATGAAAACTATCCGAACACTTTTAATTGCAGCAGTGGCTACAATCTCTTTTACGTCCACCGCATTTGCAGATCTTGGCACCGTCTATTTCGATCATACCTATGACTATACGTTTGTACGCAACGATTTTGGTAAAGAGGTTGGCCCGATTTTGATTATCGATACTGACGGTGGCAGCATTACCGCGGCACATGGTATTCGTATTATCATTCCCGAGACATTGTATTCATTATGGGAGCCTGCAAAAACACAGCTTTTACTTTCCGGTACTGCCGTCACTCAAGGGAAAATTGCTGCTGTGGTTACCCCCGTCTATTCAGATAGCCTTAAAGAGGTTTATTTGCCCGTATTAGGCGATTTCGTAAAGGGAATGGATGTTTCTGTCTCTGGATTGAGCATGCGCACGTATCGCACTGCAAATGACAAACGTAGGCTCGCTCTCGACTTGAATGGCGATCATGTAGGCGATGTTGATAATTTTAGAACGATTTCAATTTCGAGCGAAATTAGAAATGATGCCACTGCTCCATATCCTGTAAAAAAACTTGCGGTAGTGAAAGTTTCTACTGGCGTTAAACTGACTTGGATTGATTCTGCCGACTACGACCTTGATAGAATAATGATTATAAAAAAACTAAATAGAAATGGACTTAGTTCTGTGCAGAATTTTGAAGCATATGCGACGGATCAAGCATTTACCGACAGCGATAGTAAGGTAGGGGATAGTGTCGTATATGAGCTGCAGTCACGAGATTCAAATGGCAATTTGAGCGATATGGTTTCGGTCTCATACACAGAGTCGCTGATTGTTGCTCCTGCAGCGCCAATAGCTTCTGAAGAGCCAGTTGTTAGCACTGAAGAATCTGCTCAAGCTCGAATACTCGATCGAATGAAGAGTGCAGAAGCATTTAAAGGCAATCTTTCGCAATCACAACTACGATCAGCCCTGTATTCTACCTTCGCATCGCAAATTGTTATGTCGTTCCCAGCCACTGCATGCAGTGCATCGAAGTCGCATGTGCTTGGGCAGAAATGTCTGCAGGCTGCAAAAAAGTACGGCATTATTAAAACGAGTGTTTCGAAAAAAATGTCGAAGTATGATTTTGTCGAAATGTTGCTCAACTACTTTGCGAAGCAGGGGACTACGCTCGTTACATATAGCGCTCCGGCAGATTTAGTGTGTACGGGAGCGTCACAGTCAAAAATCAGTAAAGCATACAATTCATTTATTAACGGCCAAAAACTAGGATTCTTACCGGAGGGAAATTTCTCATGCACATACTTTAAATCCCTCACTCGCAGCGAAGCGATTAATATTGCTGATTTATTTTTTGTAAAGAACATTCAATAAACTCTTTACCTAAAAAATGGTAAATAGTGCATATGAGTTTATCGTTTAGGCTCGCAAAAAATGCCTGTGTTGCTTCATTGCTTTCTGTCTTCGCAAGTTTGTTTTTTACTTCGATTGCCTTTGCCTCAGATATTACATACACAGGTGATACAACGATTGAATTTGGTAGTTTGAATTTAGTTATTTCGGCGGGTTCTACTGCTTCGAGCGTTACCATTAACACATCGACGATTAACGTGGTAACGGGGGTAGGAGACGAGTTTACTATTACCTCTCCCGCATTTTATCAAATTACTTCTTCGCCAGAGCAGACGACTACATGTACCGCATCTCTTTCTCGTGTCGTTGTGGCTGCGAGTCAGACGGTAACCATTACTCCAACAACTACTCCGTGCCCCGTTGCGAGTGGTGGTTCTAGCGCGCCACGATCTGAGCCGCAGCCGCCTTATGTTGAGCCCGCGCCTGTCGTGAGTACACCGGTTACCTCAACGGCCGTAGCAACCGAAACCCCTGTCGTTATTACTCCTGTTACGACCATAGAGTATTTTTCTGACCTCGTTTCACTTACCACAAAGCAGCGCGCCGATGTGCTTGCCTTGACCGATTATCTTATAGATCACAAAACAGTATTCCCTATCGAAGTGACAAAAAAATATTATCCCAATCATATTCTTACCTACGGATATGCAATTCAGGTCGCCAACAGTTTTTCGCCTCTTGGGTGTGGAAGCAATGACTATTTAGGCATTCATAGTTGTAAAGATCACGCGGTAAAAATGGGATACGTTTCGAGTAGTCGCTCGGTAAATGCACGCATTAAAAGAATTGATTTTTATAGACTACTTTTAAAAACTATTGGCAAAAAAATCCTCACAAAAAAGAATGCAATCGCACAGGTACAAAAGTATTGCTCAGATGCGCAAGATATTTCTGAAAGCGAAGCGAATCTGTATTTAACAGCTCGACAGTACAACATTGTCACACGTTTTAAGAGTGGCAAGTGTCAGCTCGATTTATATTTGCCACGTATTGAGGCTGCGAGCATTGGTGCTCGGATGATGACGAGGTAGATTTTTTTTCGATACGTTTTTTAGCGTGGGCAGTTTTCGTTTGCTTCTCCGTTACAATCTTCGTCACGGTCATTACCACATGTCTCTTGACGAGGTGCTCCAGCAACAGCATCGCATAGTAAAAGTTCGCCATTTGCAGCAGCTCTTAATGTCGAAGTGCGTTTGCATTCTCCAAGCCCGTTGCTGCAAAGTTTTCCTGCAGCACATGATTCATTTTCGTCAGTTTGACCGTCACAGTTGTCGTCAACGCCATTACAAATTTCAGCTTTTTGTTCGAGTGCTACTCTTCCCTCTAAGTTGCAGCTTCCATCTGCATTGGTGATTCCTGGAACTTGGCAAATGCCTTGTCCGACCGAACATGGATCGCCAGGCTGAAAACAAATGAGATCATTATCAACCACCCCATCGCAGTCATCATCTAGTTGATTGCAGACCTCTGGCTGCGGTGCGCCGGCTACCACATTGCAATCAAGCGCGCCGTTTACACAAATAGTGAGGCCGGTGTTTTCGCATGCGCCGACTCCTCTTGAACACGCATCTGCTGATTCGGGGAATGATTCGTCAACGACTCCGTCGCAGCTGTTGTCCAATCCGTCACAAATTTCTTCGGTTGGTTCTTGTGGAACAAGTCCATCGGTTTCACAGTATGTTTCGCCAGGGACTAAAAGGTTTCGTTCAATGTGTCCGTTAATTGCACACGTTCCAACGCCAACTGCACAGACGCTGCCAATGCCAAAGCCTTCGTCGACTTGGCCATCACAGTCGTTGTCTATGCCGTCGATAATTTCTGGGCTTGGCTGTGGAGCGTTGCATGCGCCTAATCCTATAACTCCATCGGGTCCTGCGCGGCACAAACGAATACCTGCGCCACAAGCATTTGAACAGTCTGCACTTGAGCCAGTCAATACTTGTCCGTTGGCAAGGCGCGTCTCGCCATTGTCGACGACACCATCGCAGTTTTGGTCTAAGCCATCACAGACATCTGGGGTTGGGGCTCCGGGGACTGCTGCACAAACGCCACCGGCAATGACATCTGCACGTCGGCATTCGCCAACGCCATTTTGGCATGGTTGGCCGTCGTTGCAGTTTAATAGTTCATCAACTTGTTTTGCTACGTCACAGTTATCGTCTAAGCCGTTACAAACTTCTACCGCCGGAACTCTCGCTGTACATCGTTCTCGGCCACCAGCTTCACATACAAATATGCCATTGCCACATGCAGTTGCGCAGTTTCGTGGAACGATAGTATCGTCAACCTGGCCGTTACAGTCATCGTCGACATTGTTGCATGTTTCTACTCCTGGCGCGCCTGGTACTGCTAAACATGTGCCGTTTTGATCACGTAATCCGGTTGCGCGGCAGGGGCCGAAGCCGACTGAACATTGTTCAAATGGAACAAAGGCGTCGACTACGTGAGCATCTACTACCGCGTCGATTGCGGCATCAGGAGCAACTACTCCCTGGTCTTCAGTATTGACGGCGGCATCGAGCATTGCACTGTCTAGGCCTGCGTCAAGAGCGGCATCGTGCAATGGGTTAATCGGTAGGTCAGGTAGAATATTCGCATCTGCTGGATTTACTGCCACGTCACCGGCAACGGGGGCATCGGCAGGAATTACTGCGTCTGCCGGGTTTACATTTTGGTCTGGTGAGATAAGCGCATCGGGAGAAATTGGGCCGTCGGCTAAAACGGGGCCGTCTATTGGTTGCACGAGTCCGTCGCCAGGGATTGCGCTGTCTAGTGGTAATTGAGAGTCCGCGCGAGCGTCAGCGAGCGCTGTACCCTGGTCTCCACCGTCTGCGCCGGCATCAGCGTTTCTGGCATCGGCCAACATCGCATCAATTTGGGCATCGGTTTTGTCATCGACACGTGCATCTTTTTGTAATACATCTGTCTCGGCATCGCGTTTTTGGCCATCTGCTACGACGTGTAATGCATCGATTCCGCCCCTACCGCAGGCACTTGTTAATAGCGCACCTACTAAGGCAGCGCGGCGAGCGACGGTTGAAATTGTCGGTAATCGAGGCGCTCGGCGTTGTGCGCGGGTTTCTAAATTGCTTCGTTCAGGTGTGGATTTTAAGGCGTTTGAAGTCATAGGTGTGTCTATTTATACAAAGATGGGCTAGAACCATATAAGCATTTGTTAATTCTGTCAAGGTTGAGTTGTTTCATTTAGGGGCCCGGGGGTTATCTTGCACAATCTTATATAATCTTATATAATCGTTATATGAGATTCGATGACAGATTTAGCGATCTTCCAGAAATAATATGGCGAAGGTTAGCCAAGATCGATGAGTTGAAAGGTCACTGGATAGGAGGAGCTTCACTTAGCCCACAAATCCTTGGTCGGCTTAAGCAGTCAGTATTAATTACTTCTTCCGGTGCTTCAACCCGAATTGAAGGCTCTAATTTAACCGATGAAGATGTTGAAAAATTAATGAGAGGTCTTTCGGTACATAAATTTAAAGATCGAGATGCCTCTGAGGTAAAGGGATATTTTGAGCTGCTCACCATCGTTTTTGAAAATTTCGAACATATTCCGTTAACAGAAAATTCTATTAAACACCTTCATAAAGAGCTTTTGAAATATGTAGATAAAGACAAAGCGCATTTGGGCGAATATAAAAAACTTGAGAATAAAGTCGGTATGTTCGATAGATTTGGTAATGAAATTGCCGTTGTATTTAAAACAACTCCGCCTTTTCTGGTAGCAAAAGAAATGAGCGAGATTATTGAGTGGACCAATCGAAAACTTGATGAAAATGAAAAACATCCACTGCTTGTTATTGCGAATTTCGTTGTTGAATTTTTAAAGATACATCCTTTTCAAGATGGTAACGGAAGATTGTCTCGTGTTCTAACAAATTTACTGCTCTTAAAAGCTGGGTACGCGTATGTGCCGTACGTTTCACATGAAAAATTAGTTGAAGAAAATAAATCTGAATACTATGTAGCACTACGGCGAACACAAACTTCGTTCGGAACAAAAAACGAGACACTTGTTGCATGGCTTGAGTTTTTTTTATCTGTATGTGAGAAACAAGCACAACTGGCTGTTGCATATATTTCAGAAGATAACGTAGATAAGTTTCTTTCAATAAATCAGTTGCTTGTGTGGGAGTATCTTAAAAAAGTCGGGACGGCTTCTCCTCTTGAAATTGCGGTACACACACATGTTGCACGTCCCACAATAAATCAGGTTCTCTCTAAACTTCTCAAAATGAAGAGGATTGAAAAATTGGGATTAGGCAGGGCAACGCGGTATCAGGTGCTTTAGTACCTCACGTGCCTTCTTGCCAGCCCGAGAGGTACTTTTTCTGCTCGGCGGTGAGGGTATCGATTGAAACGCCAAATGACTTAAGTGCAGTTTTTGCAATCGTCACGTCGACTGAATCGGGAAGTGTGTAGACGTTTGCAGTAAGCGTTCGTTTAGGATTCTGTTTTTTTGCAATCCACTCAGCGGCGAGTGCTTGCCCACAGAATGAGAGCGCCATAACCTCTGATGGATGGCCTTCTGCTGCGGCTAAGTTGATCAATCTGCCTTCGCCAAGAACGTAGATTTTTTTCGCACCAACGGTATACTCAACCATGAATGGACGAATCGTTTTTTTCGACTTCTTCATTTTTTCGAGCGCATCGAGATTTATCTCGCTATTAAAGTGCCCGCTATTGGCCAAAATTGCCCCGGATTTCATTTTTCTCATGTGAGCTGAGTCAATAACGTGTTTGTCTCCGGTGACCGTTATAAACACATCGCCAAGGCTCGCTGCTTCACTCATTGGCATGACCATGTATCCATCCATATGTGCTTGCAGTGCGCGAACTGCATCTACCTCGGTCACAATTACGTGAGCGCCCATTCCTTGTGAGCGTAATGCGACACCGCGACCACATGACCCGTAACCAGCGACGACAACTGTTTTTCCTGCAATCAAAATATTTGTCGCACGAATAATGCCGTCCCAAGTTGACTGACCTGTTCCGTAATAATTATCAAAAAGGTGCTTGGTTTTGTTGTCGTTGACCGCTACTACGGGATACTTGAGCGCGCCCTCTTTTTCCATTGCCTTTAAACGAAGAACGCCTGTCGTCGTTTCTTCACATCCTCCTAAAATATCGCCAATTAACTGTGGGTGATTTTGATGGATTTCGTACACAAGATCGCAGCCATCGTCGATCGTAATGTTTGGTTTTGACTCAATAACTTTTTTAATAAATGCGTAGTAGTCGGCCGTTGACTCGCCTTTGTATGCGTAGGTTGCAACTCCTTTTTTATTCAAATAATGTGATACATCGTCTTGTGTAGAAAGGGGATTACAGCTTGCGAGTGTCACTTTTGCGCCACCTGCCACGAGCGTTTCAACGAGCACCGCGGTTTCTTTGGTAACGTGCAATGCCATTCCAATACGCATATTTTTAAACGGTTTCTCTTTTGAAAAACGTTCACGAATCGTCATGAGTGGACCCATGTGTGATTCTGCGAGTGCGACGTTAAGAGCGCCTTGGGCGGCGAGTAAGGGGTTTACGGTAGTAAGAGGTGCAGGCGATTTTTTCGAAACAGATTTAGCAGAATTTTTTGACATGCGCCGATTATTTCAGAAATTTTGAAAAATTGCGAACATCAGATGAAAATTCGGCATCTTTTGAGTCGGCATACACAATTTTTTCATAACTTTTACCCGCATTTCGGCGGAATTTCTTGTCGAAGGTGAGTATGTATCCATCGAGCGCGAGCGCAGTACAAAGTATGAGATAGTCTGATGTTTTAAATCCTATTAAATTAAACTCACAAGAAAGGAAGTATCAATCGTTAGTCCAATCGTTCCCATATTTCTCTTTCATTAATAATTCAAAAGCGCTTTCTTTTGATTTGCCTTTGATAATTATGCTTTTAAGAAAACGCTTAGCACGAGCTATATCAGCTTTTGTTGGCGATTTGTTAAGAGATTTAGGCATAAATGTTTGATATGGGTAAAGTTATTTTACCACACGTCACATGAATAAAAAGAAGCTCGAATATCTGTATCACACCTGTATGAACTAACTATGAACGGAATCTGACATGTCTTTTGCGGTAGGCTTATGGTAAACGGAATACTGGTCTAAAAAAGAACCTCACTATGGTAATAATGAGGTTCTTTTTGTAATGTATTTAGTTCGGGCTATTTAGAACGATAAATCATGTCTAGGTAAAACAGTATTTACATCATTCATGCCAACCAATCCTGTTGAAAGTGTATTGCCAATACCTGCTCCGGCAACGTTAACATTCAAATAATACGTTTTAGATATTTTTGCAGGAATTTTTACTCCGACAGTTGGGAATAATACTGTGATTTTGTCGTTTAATTGAACATTTGCACCCGTAAGGTCGACTGCATTATTGTTAATATTTTGTCCTGCAGCATTGGTAATCATGAATGCTTGTGGGCCGTTCTCATCCGAGAGCGTTACAGAGTTGATAGTATCACCTGCATCAAAATTGCCATTAACTGAAAATGTTAACTTATTTAGAACTGCATCCGCATTATTCGCTGAAACAGTTACACCATAGATGAAATTTCTCCCATTCGTGAGCATACGATCGACTCCATTCGCCGCTAGTCTTGCAACCAATGGGGCCACTGGAGCTACTCGTTGAAAGGGCCCTGGAGCAATTCTTCCTTGAAATGCACCATTCCCGCCGAAGTAACTAAATGCACCTACTGCAATAACGACTGCACATGCACCGAGAGCAACAAACATCTTTGTATTTTTCATATTTTTTTGTTAATTAATAATATTTGCTATCTAAACTATAGCATAGAAGCCCCCCCCCGTCTATGTACTGCGTTCGAGGTATGCTTTATTGAAGTCGTTTAACATGGGTAGAAAATCCTCGTATTCACACATGATTCGTAGCTCGTAATTTTGCCGGAAATCAATTTGCTCATCGATTATTAGCTCGCCTTTGCTCACGATTGAATAGGCTAAAGTAAGGGAACGAGTGTCATTCAGAATAACCACGTCGACATTTTTTTTCAAAATTCGCGCGAGCTTTTCTGAAAGTAATAGACGAATTTTAAAGCGTTTTATCGGCGATTTCTCTTTGAGAAAAAATGCAAAATCGTAATCGCTCGATTCAATTGCGCGGTCTTCTGCGCGTGAGCCGAAAAGGTATCCAAAAATCACTCCCGAGTCAGAGAGGATTTTTTTGAGTTCTTTTTGATTGATAGCCGCCTGCATAGTTTGAGTATACCAAAAAGAGCCCCGTTTTGCGCGAGCCTTTATTAATCTGCATACACCTCGGAGTACCCATCGCTTCTATACGTCGGTTCGGTTGGCAAATCTTTTGCCTTTGCCTCGAGGATTTTGCGCGCATTTATTCGAGAAATATGTGTCGCCTGCCACGGTGCATTTTTCGCGTTATTTACTATTTCTTGAGCGCGCCAACTTAAGTTGCTCATAAAATCAAATTTTTTCGTGCTTTCAGGTAGGTCTAAAATTTTAATACTTTCGGGAATCGCATCTGCAGAAAGTGAGGTCATGTAATATTCGTCGAGTTTTTCGGTTTCAATAAATCGCTCAACATTTTTTCGCGCAATAAACGCGTCTGGGTTGAGAATATTCATTACGAACGAGAACGTCACAACTGCAATAAATATGCGAAAGGCGAGTGTGTTTTCTCGTGAATCTATAAAAATTTTATAAAGTAAAATACAGAAAACAACCGCCAGGAAAATAATAAATGAGTGGCTGAAGAGTCGAAGAACGGTGAATCCGTATGCATCTTCATAGAGCGATAAACGAATAAACGCCGATGCCATAATAAGAATAACCTGCACAATGAGTGTGCTTGAAAGGATTTTAAACAACACGTTGTGTGATCCATTATTTTTAGTAATGTATTTTTCAGTACCCAGAAGCATAAGGAACGAAATGACAGCGACGGCTATCAATTGAAAAAAACCACGATGGGCGTAACTCGCGTAGGTAAATCCTTCGACTGCAATAGTCTCGTGATTGCCAAATAAGTAGGCAATTTGCAGTAGGATAAACGCAAAGAAGAGAGCATTAACCGACCCAAGAAGAATTGAGGTTTCTATGTGTCCGATTTTTGCGTTTGGAATTTGAGGAGTGAGTGGCGGTTCTTCATTCTTGCGGAAAAGATACGCATACGCTCCTAAAAATATTCCGGCTGAAGAACAAATAAAGAAGGTACGTATTATCGTTTCGGTATCGATTTTAATATTCACAATATCCAATAAATATTTATGGAACATCAAATCTGCTGAAGAGAAAAGCAAAACGAACACAATAAGTACCGGCACCGTCATAATGATTCCTTTTGTAATTTGTGAAGTGACGTTTTTATCTTTGCTGATTCCACGGAGCGAAACTAGATCACCGATAGTTTGAAAAAACGGACGCAAAAATGCGAATGGCAAAAAACAGGCTTTTACATAGTCTTTCAGAAGAAGGCTTTGAAGCGATCTGGCAAACGAAATGCGCGCAATTAATAAGAGGAGTAAAAAGCTCGCGCCGATATTCATAACCGTTAACAAATCGCTATCACGTACAAAAACCATCGTGCTGAAAAACGCGATGGGAATAAAAAGCCAGTATATTTTTTTCTCAAGTGGACGCCGATATACTTCACCAATAATAAATAATCCGATAACGGCGAGTGCAATGTAGAGAGGGAACGAAATGCCGGTTCCTTTGCCAAAGAAAAAATAATCAAAACAAAGGCCGAGCACGGCCGAAACTCCTGCAATGATGAATGCTTTCGAAAAAACTGAGGGTGATTGGGTTTCCATAGCTTTATTATAATGCTTATTACTCTAATTAATAGGCATTACTTGTTGCCTGTACTCGTGGCATTTCTGCTCGTGCGGTTGATTTAATATCGTCAATTACACCTCGTGCTTTGTCATTGGTGATATCGAGAATGTATCCACTATTTTCTTGTACGAGGTGCATATTTCCCTTCATCTTAGGTGAAGAGTCGGTTTTATCGAGCATATTATAGAGGTGTTCATTAGCCTGATGATCGCTTGAAAGCCCCTCTGCGAAGACGGCTAGCGCCGCTTTCCCATCTGTTTTTTTGAGAATTTTTGTAATTATTTCATCGATAGCTGCGTCGGTTGCCTCGGATTTTTCAATATCTGCATGTGCTTGGATCTCAGCTTTTGCTTGTTCTCCCAGAGTTCTCAATGTTGCCTGCGTAAATCCTTCATTTTTTTCGACGACGACTTTTATGTACTGCGGCGTATCGGTCGATGTATGTGCCAGCTCGTCTGCATTATTAATTATTTTTCCATGATTATGAGCCATAAAACCACGAGCACCTGTTTCGCCCAGAGTGAAGGTCATCTGATCATCGTAGGTTCCACTCATAATGTCGTTCCCCCATGTGAGCAGCGAACGTTGCCACGGTGCGGTTGGTTTTTCGTGTTCAGTGTTTTGTTGTTTCGCGAGCTGCTCGGTTTTTTCTGCTAAAACGGTTTGTGCCTCTGTAGTAACTATATTTGTGGTTATGTCACTTTGCGGGTTTGTATGAATCTCGTTGTCTCCAATAAGTGTTTTTTGAGTTTCGGTGTTGAATGTACCTGCGCGATTCAGGCCCTCGCTTACCTGTGTTCCTATGTAAGCGCTTAATACTCCAAAGCCAACAATTTGCTTCCATGACGGTGTGCTAAGCGATTCATGTATTGCTTCGGCAGCAGACGCTATGCTGTTGGTGGCGCGCTTAACATGAACTTCGTTCATTACGTTTTTAACTTTCGTACGTATGGCGGTAGCGACTCCCAATATTTTTTCTTTCCACGTTTTTTTTAGAGGGGTGCTCTCATTCGTTTGCGCATCTGCCGTTATTACTTCTTCTGTCTGAGAAGAGTTTTCAGCAGCCTTGTATTCATCGTCTAATACTTTGTCTAGCTCGAACCATGAGGCCCCTCTATTTTCCGGTTCGACATCTTCAATTGGTAGTTTTTTTTCTTCTTTTGCGAGCAGCGTTTTTTTCTCTGCATCTAATAACTCGACTATTCGAGTTGAAATCGCCGCGATTTTTTCCATATACGATCCCGTCGATGTTTCGTTTCCATCGAGAGTCGCCGAGCACGTAATAATTGATTCTTCATCATTCGCAGTTACGGTTTCTTTATAGATAATTTGTTCCATCGAATCGATCAGCCACTCGATATCTATTTCGAGGTGTAGCAGCATTCCATCGCTTGCATCTGAGTGTAAGGAATGCGTGTCGATTATTTTGCGTAACCCACTCAGCACTTCTTTAATGGCGTAACATTTTACGTGTGCCGTTTCGGCTGCCAATAATGTATTAAATGTTTTTATTGGGCTTTGAGAAGGCATTTTTGCTAACCCGGCACTTACTCGACCCGGAATATTCATTGCCCTGGTGTACAGCTCTATTTTAGCCGCACCCTCACTTGAAATTATTCCAGCACAAATATTTTCGAGAGACAGTTGAATCTGTGTGTATGGGTGAGTATGCGGCAATTTTCGGTTCTCAACTTCATTTTTGGCTGTCTTGCAAAATGTAATAAGTTTTTCTAGATGACGAACGGTGTCTATTCTATGTGTCGCGGTTGAATGTGATTCGACTGCATTGAATCCGTTTGCGGTAGTAGCTTCGGTTGGTTCAAAACGCCTTCTTACAATCGAAATTGCCGCGGATTCATCCCAAATATCATGTGCATGTACTGACGCATTTGGTCTGTGGTTTTCTTCATTTTTGACTTCGACAGTCTCGCCTTGCTTGGTGCGCTCAAAAAGATTTTCACCCTCAACTATGTCAATAACCGCAGTCGGTTTCGTAATATCATTTAGGCCAACCTCATAAAATAATTCTGAGAACTCCTGCATTGAAGGGTAAAAGGTACGAGGGATAAGAAAAAAATCTTTTATTCTTTTAAGGAAATACTGAAATAATGCGGGTACTTTTTGTTGTTTTTCAAAACACTCTACACTTGATTGATTATCTATATTGACAACGCTCATTAAGCGATCTGCCAAAACTACCCATGCTTTACTCAGTCGTTCTTCAGAGAGGCCAGGCATATAGCGCGTTGGTATTTTTAGCATGGTGGCCATTACCGAAAACAATGCTTGTATTTTTTCTTCTTCAGTCTGTTGTTTATTAACCACTTCGATAAAGCGATTTTGGGCAAGTGTCACCGCATCGTCGATTGAAAGAACCATGTGTTGTTGTTCGCTTGGTGACGATTCTCTTACTAACTCTCTATAGACACGTCGTGCAGTGCTCTCTTTTAATGCAGAATTTCGAGAAAAAAGTGGCACTGTAATAGGTTTTTCTTCGGTTCCAAAAATTTTTCTCGATATGTTTTGGGTTAGTTGTTGGTCATTTACAATTAATCCACTATGTGAGTATTTCTCGGCATTAAAAGTGCTGAGTACAGACTCAACTCCCATTTTGTATCGTGATGAAGTTGCGTCGACGACAGTACGTATTAGTTTTGCTCGAATTGTTGGGGATTTTTCTAACGCAACATGCCTTCCGATTCTGGCGACTATTTGGGCGGCGGTATCTTTAAAAGCGGTATATACATGATCTGATATTTCTTTTTCACGGTCTTCGTTATCGGCGACAACATTTCTTGCTTTTTGATGTTCGTATCTTTGAACAATGATATGCATTTGCCGCGCGAGCTCATACTCTGAAGTATCGACCAGGGCATTTATACGATTATTATCGTGCTCTTCAAACAAGGCAGGTAATTCTGTTTTGTTTCGAATCTGCTCACCAATTTTATCGGCCACTCTCAATTCACTTGTTGGCCGTGCCGCCGGTATCTGCTCTGTGGCAGATTGCGACGATCTAGTATAGTCAATCGTCATATACTACCTAATACGAATGAGAACTACTATTAAATAACCTAAGCCGAGTTAGTCAATAGGAGTGTGATTGCTCTACCTGTAGTGTTGCCCTATTTCGCTTCTTTTCTTAGCACAGCAACTTTATCAGTTTTCTCCCAAGTGAACTCTGGTAGTTCACGACCGAAGTGTCCGTATGCCGCTGTTTTTCGGTAAATTGGGCGAAGAAGTTTCAACTCGCTAATAATTGCGGCAGGTTTAATTGGGAAGTGCTTGCGAATAAGTTCTACGGCGCGTTCCTCTGATATTTTTCCTGTACCAAAGAAGTCCACCAAAATTGAAACTGGTTCAGCGACCCCAATAGAGTAAGCGAGCTGCACTTGGCATTTGTCGGCTAATTTTGCGGCGACGAAGTTTTTTGCAATGTAACGAGCTGCATAGCACGCAGAGCGATCAACTTTTGAAGGATCTTTTCCGCTAAATGCGCCACCCCCGTGTGGAGCGTAGCCGCCGTATGTATCGACAATAATTTTTCGGCCGGTTAATCCTGTGTCTGCTTCGGGGCCTCCGACAACGAAAATGCCCGTCTCATTAATAAAAATTTTCGTCTTTGCATCGATCCATTTGCCACAAATTGGTTTGATAACTTTGTCGATAATTTGTTTGCGGATTTGCTCAGGTTTCATTTTAGGATCATGGTGCACTGCAATAACAACCGCGTGTGCGCGAACTGGTTTGCCATCGACATATTCAATGCTGACTTGTGATTTTCCATCGGGGCGTACCCATTTTAAAATTCCTTTTTTTCGAACCTCGGCGAGGCGCTGCGTGAGTTGGTGTGCGAGTGTAATTGGTAGTGGCATAAGGCTTGGCGTCTCGTTGCATGCAAATCCAAACATAATACCTTGATCACCCGCACCTTGTTCTTTTTTCTTTGTAGCGGTAACGCCAACCGCAATATTTTGGCTCTGTTCGTGAATAGTGCTCAACACTGCGCAATCGTTACAATCAAGCCCAAATTCGGGGTTTGTATACCCAATATCTTTCAATGTTGCGCGAACGATTGTTGGAAAATCAACATAACAATTTGTCGTCACTTCGCCGGCTATCACCATCATTCCTGTCGAAGTTAAACACTCAACGGCCACGCGACCATGAGGATCTTTTTCCAATATTGCATCGAGAATTGCATCTGAAACTTGGTCGCAGATTTTATCGGGATGGCCTTCGGTAACTGACTCTGAACTAAAAATGTATCGTTGGGTTTTCATATGGTCGCAAGAGTACCGTAAAGCATCTGACGCTACAAGCGATTATGATTGCGCACAGCGTGTTTTGAGCGCGAATTGCACTTTGAGCATGCTATACTTTACTCATGTCTCATTCACTTGTTTCGTGCATACTCATTACCTATAACTCGGCAAAATTCTTGTCGTCGTTTTTCGAGGGATTGTTGAAACAGCAAAAAAAACAGCTTGGGTTGGCGCATGAAATTCGTTTTGAACTTATTGTGATTGATAATAATTCGAGTGACGAAACGGTGCGAGAAATTGAAAGGATTTTGAAAGGTGTGGATTTTTTTGAGCGTGTTGAGTGGATTTTGAATAAGAAAAATCTTGGGTACTCAGGTGCGGCGCAGCAGGGAGTGCAAGCCGCAAAAGGGGATTACATTCTGATTGCGAACCCGGATATTATAATGGAGAGTGATTACTGTTCTCGCTTAGTCGCTCGGCTAGACGCTGACTTGAAAATCGCTTCAGTGAGCGGGAAACTGCTTCGTTTTGATTTTGAGAAATATCGTAAAACGGGCGATGCATCTGCCGGAAAAACGCATACCATCGATAGCGCAGGGCTCGTTATGTTAAAGAGTCGGCGGTGTGTCGATCGAGGTCAGGGGCTTGCCGATGACGGACGTTACGATGTGGTTGAAGAAGTTTTTGGAGTTACTGGAGCCTGCCCAATGTACCGAAAATCTGCGCTTGAAGAGGCGGCGGTTGGGGGGCATGTTTTTGATCCTGATTTTTTTATGTACAAAGAAGACGTCGATATTGCGTGGCGACTTCGATTAGTCGGGTACACAAGTTGGTATATTCCCGATGCGATCGCCTATCATGGCCGCGGTACTGGCGCGATCGAGCGCGAGTCGGTTTTGTCGGTCGCAAAAAATCGTAAAAAGTTACCAGCGTTTACACGACAACATTCATATAGAAATGAACGTGTTATGAGATTGCGAAATGACTCTGCGAGAAATGTCGTGTCTCATTTTGTGCCGATTTTGATTCGTGAAATTCAAATGTTTGGTTGGATTTTATTGCGTGAACCGTCGCTCTTAAAATCGTTTTTCCAGTTTATTTTGCGGGTACCCAAAACGCTGAGCGAGCGAAGCGAGCTTAAGAGAAAGTCGAAAATTAGCCCTTCGCAGTTGCGCAAATGGTTTAAGCCGTAGTTACGTAAGCATAACGATCGTGCCAAAACGCCCGGCTTTTTCTTTCTCGCGTCGATATGAGAAAAAGTATTCCGGATTACAAAATGTACAAATTCGCGGATTAAAAATATTCCCGGGTAATACGCCACTTCCGGCCAATTGGTTTTCACATGCTGCCCATAAATCCACATGACCTTCTTCTAAAAAGAATGGACGCATAAAGTGTGGCAACTCTTTTTCTGGATCGCTAAATTCTGCACAGCAGGGGCCGAGCATCGGGCTAATTGTCGCAATCATATTCTTTCGTTCACTGCCGTATCTCTTTGAAAGTTCGCTGACGCTTATTGCGACCGCTTTTTGCGCAATGCCTTTCCACCCCGCATGTATGTTGGCAAAAATGTTAAGAATGGGGTCGTAAATGACTACGCACGCGCAATCTGCAGTTCGAATGAGTAGCGGTAACCCGACTACGTTTGTCATGAAAATATCGCCTTCAAGTGGGTGTGGAATCTCGGCTATGTACTCTTGTGGTGTCTTGTCTTCTGATTTTTTCTTTTTGATTGAGCATATTTCTACGCCATGCATTTGTGAGTCAAAAGAGAGGGGAGAGGGTCGGAGACCTAATTGCGAGCACCAGCGGCCGCGACGGCATGACACTGCTGTGTCAAGTTCCGCGAGGACCGGGTGCGCGCACTCTTTGAGTGATTCGTGATTGCCAATGTCAAAATCTCTCGAAAGTGTTCGCACGGATAATTTGTTTTTGTACTCCTCGAAAATTGGGTACTCATAAAAGCGTTTCCCCGTTATCGTTCTTCGTTCAATAAGATTTTGAATCATTTGAGCGCTTTTATAACATAGGGAAGTTCGAGAGCGAGATCGGTTGCCGTGTATGAAAAATCCTTTGAGGATTCAAGTAATTCACCGCACGTGCCAAGCACGTACGTCGCCACTTGAGCAGCAGAAAAATTAGAAATATGTTGAGCCATAAGCGATGCAACAACTCCCGCAAGAACGTCGCCACTGCCGCCAACGGTCATGCCGGCGTTTCCCGTTTCGTTTAAAATTGCTTGATGCCGCGGTGTTGAAACAGTATCGGTTACTCCTTTTAATAAGACGGTTACGCCCCAGTTATCGGCGTACTGTTGTACAAGTTCGGCACGTGCATGTGTCTCGTCTGGAATATCTTCAACTATCATTTGTCTGAATTCGTGAAGGTTGGGAGTAATAACTATTCGTGCGCCAACATCGTTTGATAAAAGAGATGGTTCGGGATCAAGTGCTCCGGCCTTTTCGCCCTGCGCACGTACCATCGACGCAAGCCCTGCGATTGCCTCTGCATCTAACACAATGGTTATTTTTTTGTCGCCATGTTCCGCTGCTTCAACGATGATTTTTTTAATCGTCTCAATAATTTCTGGTGACTCGCTAATGCCCGGTCCAATGAGAATAGTGTCTATTTTTGGCAACAATTCCTTTACCCACGTGAGTGCGCTATCGTTCAAATAATCGCCTTCATATGAATGCACAATAAAGTCTGGATAATAACTGCGCGTAACATCGAAATTTACCTTCGGCACAAGAATTCGTACCAAGTCACAGCCACTATACAGCGCGCCAAGAGCTGCTAAAATCGGCGCCCCAAAATAATCAACTGATCCACCAATAACTAATACACGGCCATTTTCTCCTTTGTGAGAAACAAGCTCTCGGTGAGGGAGCATGTGTTTTACGTCGGCTTTTCTTATTACAGGGTGAGACATCTTGTTCATTATAGTCTAGTCTGCTTTTCGCACAATATGAGCCCCCAGTTTTTGTAATTTTTCAGCCATTCGCTCGTACCCACGTTCAATGTATTGAATGTCGGTAATCGTCGTTTTTCCTTTTGCTATAAGTGCGGCAAGAATCATTGCTGCTCCCGCGCGAATATCACAGCTCTTCACTCGTGCGCCGTGCAATAGGGTCGGGCCATTCACCATCGCTTGGTGTTCAGTGACGCGTTTTACTTTCGCACCCATTTTTGTCAGTTCGGCGAAATACGAGAACCTGCCTTCAAATAGGGCTTCGTGCACATATGATTGTCCGTTTGCTTGCGTAAGAAGAATGGTAAAAGGTGGTTGTAAGTCGGTCGGGAATCCTGGGAAAATGTTAGTCTGCAGTCGCTTGAGTGACTTGATCTTCGTTTTTTTTGAGGATTTGATATGTACCGTTGTTCCTCTTAGTTCAAATGGCACCCCCATTTCTCGCAGTGCATTCCAAAACGCATCGAGGTGATCGTGTTGAACGTTATGAATCGTTATTTCTCCTCCGGTTAAAATTCCTGCGAGTGCAAACGTGCCAACTTCGAGGTAGTCAGAGGTAACGGTGTATTCGGCACCGTGTAATTTTCGCTCACCATTTACCGTAAGCGTATGAGTGCCAATGCCTTCAACGTGACCGCCCATTTTGTTAATAAAATGACAGACGTCTTGTACATGTGGCTCAAGTGCGGCAAGACTGATTTTGGTTTGTCCGTGAGTGAGGGCGGCTCCCATGACCGCGTTTTCTGTTCCCGTTACGCTCATTTCGGGCATGACAATAACTCCGGGATTTGGTTTTCCGCGATAGTGAAATACGGGATTTTTGCTCTTAATCTCTTTTGATCCAAGCGCTTTAAAAACAAAATCGTGCGTGTCCATTGGTCGTGCGCCAAGTACGCAGCCGCCAGGGTAGGGAAGATTCACTTCGCCGAATCTCGCAATAAGTGGGCCCGCCAATAAGACCGAGGCGCGCATTTTGCAGGCGAGTTCTCCGGGAAATTTTTTGAAATTAATTTTCTTTGTCTGAATGCGTACCGTATTTTTTTCAAAGAGGATTTTAGACCCAAGGCCAGCCAAAAGTTCGAGCATGGTATGCGTATCGCGAATGTCGGGAACGTTATGAATAACGCATGGTTCAGACGTAAGCAGCGTCGCCGCTAAAATAGGGAGCGCCGCATTTTTTGATCCGCTCACCGCGATGTCTCCTTTTAATGGAAATCCGCCTTCGACAATAAACTGATTCATGTGAATGGGAGTTTAGTGGCAAATGTCAAAAACGTAAAGCGGGGGTGGGTTTTTTACAGCCAATGTCGCACTCGATATTCATTGCGCCATCAAATAATAACTGAATCGTGATTCTGCCATTTTCAGTAGTCGTATACAGCTTAATTCCAAACTGTTTCATTTCTTTTACCACCGATGGGCTTGGGTGGTGATACGAATTGTTTTTGCCCATCGAGGCAACGGCGATTTGTGGCGAGGCGGCCAGAATAAAATCGCGAGTACTA
>CAYHBN010000013.1:0-24953 GCA_964354865.1 uncultured Candidatus Peribacteria bacterium | reverse complement strand
AGTTGAATGACCTTCTGAAATATAATAACCAAGTAACTCAAGAAATTCATTAGTAACCGCATAATTAAGAGGATATGTACGACTACATATTCTCGTCTTTATTGAAGCCTGAGCCATGAGTGCAGGCTGTTGTTTGAAAATTACCTCGGACTGATTATGATTTAAATGTTCGTTATATTGAGTCATTCGATTCCATTTTTTCCAACCAAAGTTTGACTGCACTAATTCACGAGAAAAGTTGTCTAAATGAACGAAATATTTTTTATCTTTTATATAGTCGGTCAAAATAATTTCATCTACTCCTTCAGCGGAATGAAAAGCATCAAAACAAAAAGGTAGAGGAATATAACTCCCCTCTGTAATATCTGACGTTTTTTTAAGAATAAAATCCGAGTCTTCTAAGATAAAAAAATTGTGATCCCCTGTTACCTCAACTTCGCGCCCACACGTTGTCGTTACTCTCCATAGTTTTTCTGGGGCAGCATGCCTAGTTACCGCATATACCCTCTTTAGTTCTGCACACTTTGTATGAGGATTTATCGATGGTACATATAATTCTTTTTCAATTAGTCCGAGGTGCAATTCTTCTGTGTCGCCATGTAAGTAAGGAACAACGCCAATGGCCTCTGCTATAGCGAAGTACTTCTCAATTATTTCGCCAATCTCGCAAACACGTTGAATTAAACGCCCCCCTTCTCTTTCATAAATATATACGGGCATAGAGTAAGTCAGGCTTTTTCCCGAGCCAGTCACTCCCAGCAAAACCTGGTTCTTTACCCCGGCTTTTAATCCTTTGACTAATTTTTCAATTGCCTGTGGCTGATCGCCATTTGGCTTAAACGGACTGACTAATTCAAATTTTTGCATGCAATGTAGTGTAGCGTAAAGAGTCCCGAGTGAAAAGGGAGTTGCCGACAAAGAGGCAGATTGTTATAGTACCCGACCTGTTATGAAAAAATGTCCCGACCAAAACGACGCACATTGCCACGTCGAACCAAAGCTCGAAGTCATAACTAATATTGAAGGCGCGAATGTTGGCAGGTTTTTTGTAAAAGATGAACTACTGGGAATGGGTGGATTTGGCACGGTACGCGGGGCATTCAATGGATTCGAACCATGTGCAATAAAATGGAATACAAATAGAGCGGCACTTCATGCGAAAATAATTGAGGCAGAGGCTCGTTTGGCGCACCGGGCACATAAGGCTGATCCAGAACACACAGCGCGAATAGACATGCTTCTGCAAAATATCGAAGTAACGCGAAATGGCTACTTAAAAACATTCGACCCTAATCGACACATTTTTTTAGGTGGGGAATTGGGACAATCGGGTATAGTCATGGAGAAACTAACCGCCACTTCAGTTGATACATTGCGTTGTGATGATTTTTTTAGTCGCGACATTCGTCGTGTGCTCAAACTTGGCATTGACGTTTTTACCTCACTCGAAAAAATCCATCGAGCCGGATTAGTACACCGAGATCTTGGCGCAACAAACCTTCTCTGTACCAAAAAAGAAGAATCGCTCGGTGTAAAAATCATCGACTTTGGTATAGCAAAGATGATCGGTGACGAATCGGAGGTTGGCAGTTTACGGATCACGATTGCTCCTCCAACTAACAAGATTCCTGGTTCATGCGTCACCCCACAAGATGACCTCTATATGGCTGCAGCAACACTATATGCCTGTGCAGAACGTCGTTCCCTATATACCTCAAGTAATCCAGCATCAACCCGTAAGTCAACTCATCAAAATTTTATAGAGACTGCGCTCAATGGCATGAGTGTCACCTGTCCAATCGGAGCCGAAAAAGTACGAGACAAGCTCAAAGATATCCTCTTATGGTGCATGCAGTTTGATCCAGATGATCGACCTTCTCATGCAGGACTTGTGGCAGATGCATTGAAAGCTGCATTCGAGAAAACAACTTAACTTTGGCAAAGACCGTTGCATGAAGCTTCTTTTTGAGATATTTTCGCCCCTATGCCTTTGCATGAAACGGTTCAAAATTTAACACGAGCAGACCGTGGACGTTATGCCATTTACGATAAAGAATTGGGCAGCGGAGGTCTTGCTAGAGTGAGAGAGGGCTTTGATAAAACACTCGATATTCCTGTCGCACTCAAAGTCTTTCATAAAAAAATTGTGGGAGCAACCAATACTCAAGCAGAACAAATTGTCAGACATGAAGCCGAAATGCAACACTGCGCTCATAAAAGCGCACCACAGCACACTCCGCAACTGTATCGTTGCGTATTAAATGCAAAAGACCCAGAACAATGCGACACACTCAAAAAAAGTTTTTTTTCTCGACGGCACATACTAATTATGGAACGTCTTAACGGGGTCTCTCTTTACGCAAAAATAAAAAGAAATAATGAGGCGGTTGAACATTTCGGAGTCGATGAAGTGGTTGAAATAGCGACACAAATTGCAACCGCACTTGAACAACTTCATAGTGATGGACTAATACATACTGACGTAAAAAAAGAAAACGTTGTGTGCGGCATCGGCGATGACCGTGGAAAATCTTGGATAATTGATTTCGGAACAATGTACAGAAAAAATGAATGGCTACGTCGCACGAGTGAAGGTTCACTCATTTATCCGCCCGAATCGAATGAAAATCTTTATTTTGCAGATGAAAAACTAGATGTGTGGGGTATCGGAATGATGATATTTGAGGCTCTTTGTAAACGTCCATTATTTGAATATGTATGGCGTGGACTTTTTAATAACGATATAATAAAAAGCTATTGGGAAGATAACAAAAATGGTGGTTTTGATAGATATTTAGAAGCAGAGATTAAAAATATATGTGCAATGGGCAGACCGCAACGCCTTTTGGCTGAGGTAATTCAGGGCTGTCTTCAAATTGATCCTAAAAAACGCATTCAGAGTATGAAGGTTGTTAAAAAACTGCTCATGAGTATTTAAAGGAATGTTAATTTGGTAAATTTAAATATGAATGCTGCATTTCGCGCATATGTCTAACTCACCAATTGAAGAAGCTGCCGCATTACTTACCTACTTGGGCGAACCAGTAAAGGTAGACAGAAAACTTACAGAAGGATCACAGAGCACTGATGGCGAAAGGCGTTTTTCTCCTGCGTATCTGGTTAAATCACTTGCTAACGCTGCAATACTTTGCCTTACAAGCGTCTCTGAAGAAGACGGAACCGGAGACAGACCAACGACCGAAATAGTAGCGAACAGACACAGTAATCTGCTCAACAAAAACGAAGTTGGAATGGCCTCGCTTGGTTTTGAAAATGACCTTCGAGATCTACCAAAGTGCACAATACTTGTATGCGTCGCCGATGACTTTGCTCAACTAGACCGTGAGCTAAATCTCCAAGGATATAGCGGTATTATCGGACTTCATTTAGAAGATGATGATGCTCCAACTTTCGCTCAAAAGATGCGAGAAGTGGCTTCGGCTAACCGCTCGCAATGCGTCGTAATTTACCCAAGTGGAGCACCTGAATCAAATTTCATGAAGGCGCATTTGTTTGCACAACAAGCAGAATCTGCTACAGACCAAACGGTACCGCAGATCGCTGCAGATACTAATGAGTAGGTCTTTTAATCAAAATACGACAAATATCACCAGAAACATTTTGCTTGATTTTGTCAAATTTTGTGTTATTATCCGCCAGCATGGAGACCAAAACCGACTTTGAGATACAATTAGTTGCCGCCGGTAGGGCACTCCTCTCAGACAAAGAACAGAGCGCAGCGCACTGCAACCCTGCTACGTTGGCCGTAGAACAGGCCTTAATGGGGCAACATTTAAGTGACCAAGAGGCCGAACAATTAAAAGCAACGGTACTCGAACTCATTGCAAAATTTGCGCATTTAGTTGAAGAAGCACTTCTTACAAATGAGGAAGTAATTGCAAAACCTAATGTAATTGCTGAAGGAAACGCCGTACTGAATGCAGCACATAGTGGAAAGGAAACTATTTTTGAAGGTGGACTATTAAAATCAGATCCCGTTAAAGCAGGACTCATAGATACCCTTTCGACGAGAGTTGAGTACTTTGTTACACGAATAGTTCAGATACTGACTCTGATAAAAGAGTCAGGACCACACTTCGAGTACGTCTTTGATCTGCGCATTTCAAAGACGCCAACTCGTAATAGACTCATGATTGAAGATATTGATAAATTTTTTAGCGAAATTAGTGACCTCAATGAGGTTATGAAAGAAATAAAAACTGCAATTTTTGCACATGACGCAAAAAACATCGGAAATCAAAAGTACGAAGGCTCTACTATACATGAACTTATGACGGCAGGGAGAAAAAATGAAGTATCACCAGAGATATCTTTCAATGAAACTCGTGCGCGAATTCAATTACTACAAAACCACTTCAAGCTGCTTTCATCTAACGAGAGCCCTGTACCGGTGAACCAAGAGCTCATCGCGTATTACGAAAAGGCCATCGGCGCAATGCAAACCCTTGTAGGACAAACACACAAACTTTTTGAGGGTGAACGTGAAGATCCCGGCATGATTGAGTTCGATAGAAACAACCAACTTGTATGCAAATCGTACGCTGAAAGACTACGTACCTTTATGGAAATATATCGGTTTACAATTTTTACCATGAACAACGCGCGCAGAATGCTGTTGCTCCTTGAATGTAAATAAGAGTACTACGCAGCAAGTTTATCTGTCTCTCCCTCTCCAGCCGCGAGTGCCGCTGCAATTTTACCTACCACAATACGTCTTTCTCTGAGCGCAGCCTGATCTTCTAATGATTTTACAACCTTACCAGTTTTGACACGAGCTGTTTCGGTAGTCATTGTATGCGAGAGCGCACCTTCAACCGCGCCGCGATCCACACGTGAAGCAGGAGGAGTAACTTGTGTGAGCCCAGTAAGTGTAACGTCTTTTTCTGATTCAATCATACGAGTAATGTTATGTTGTATTTTTGTTTTCTTTCTAATACAATACGCCCTTTTGACGAAAATGTCAAAATACGTACCTGTTCTAGTCTACATGAGAGCACTGTAAAACGTATCAAAAGCCAACTTCGCATCTGTACTACCAACGTAAAAAACGATTTCGGTATAGGTAGATGAGACTTCAATAATATTAATCGACTGGAGCGTCAATAATTGAAGGAGTTGATGCAGAAATCCCGGCGCGTCACTTTGTTTCGGCGAAAATTTTATACTCACTGCCGTTACATGTTCATACTCTTTTTTTGGCTTCTCATCCTTTAAAAAATTTCGGCGCAGTGCGTGTTCTAAAATTACCGTAACCTCGTGAATGCCTTCGGTAACCGTCATAAAAGCGTTTGTCTTTTTAACCTGAGCATAGTCACGTGTGATTTTTTCGTGAATAGTAGGATTTTTTTGGTACGTAATCACTGAGAGGTTAGAGTACACATTAATATTTTCGATCGCGTATTTCGGCGTTTTTATCTTTATACGGCGCTGATCACGCTGCAAACGAGAGAGTGTCATAAGAATTGCAGCACGAGTGACAGATTTTTTTGTGCGGGACTCAAGGAGCGGTTTTATATAGTCTGCAACTTGTGAAAGATTAAAAAGACCGAAGCTGAGCCCCCACTGTAAAAAGTGGTTTTGGGTCATAATGGTGCGTGTTTCGGTGGAGATCTTGATCATATTGTTATATATATAACATATTTTGTTAAATAGTTATAGTTTTTGCGAAAAAATCGCATATTGAGTGTGTTTTTCGTACAGTCTGCTCATGGAAATCGCGACCGAACAAGCAGCAACTGACGCCGGCCTAAACGAGGCACTAATTGCAGGCTTTGAAACCGGATTAGATAATGCCGATAACGACGACTCTCTGAGTATCGGTCTTGCTGAAATCAGCGATCGCGTAGCTCTAGTAATAGACGCTACCACTCACCTTGAGTCCCAGTGGGAACAAGCACTTCGAGAAGCATTCCAAGGCAACCCAAGTATGGTCCAGCTGCCTAATGATTTCACAGAAGAAGTATTTGGCCCAGCGAGAACATATTAAACAATACATCACTTATACCTTTATCACTCTATTATGACTCCAACTCCTGAACCAAACTGTCAATTCGCATTTAACCCTGAGACCGGCGTTCGCCGAGGTCAGATAGGTTCACCACTCGATACTGTACTACAAGGTGAAATCGTAGTTGATGCGAGACGTGGCGTTGCTGTGCAAATATGGAATGCACTCAGCGGACAACCACAACGGATGTGCCATGAGGCACCTGCAAGTGCCTTTGGAGTAAATAATCTACAATACGTGGACCGGACAAGACTCACACCCCCAAGTAGCCAAGAGCAAATGAATGCGCTTATAGAGGATTTAACTACAAATACTAGAGCCTTTGTTTTTGATCTGCCACTGAGACAAAGGGCCGCATAATTAGCTTTGATTTGCAAATCGCGGCCATACTCAGTATATTTATGGCCGCTTTTGGCTTTTTAGCCGAAAGCCTCTGCGCCCGTAGTTCAACGGATAGAATGCAAGCTTGCGGAGCTTGTGATACAGGTTCGATTCCTGTCGGGCGCACCACAGTTTGCGTAGCAAACCGCGCCCCGCCGTACCCGTCCCCAAAAGCGGGGCATAGCAATTTAGCATGAGCGTAGCGAATACCTAATTTCATTCTCAAATGTTTCGGCTCGAGTTTTTTGTATAACGCAGAATAATTTTACTTCAACGCCACCATCGCCTCAACATACTGATCCATCAGGCCAAGATCTTTCGCAACACTCTTGTACGTGACCATACCGTTGTGGGTACTTAATCCCGCGCGAAGGCCGGCGTCTTTTTTGAGAGAATTTACTACTCCCCCCTTCGCCATTTTTACCATATATGGAATCGTCGCCGAGGTGAGCGCCTGTGTAGACTGGTGCGCAACTTGACCAGGCATATTTGGAATACAGCAGAAAACTTTACCTTCAAGGTCGAAGACCGGCGCATCGTGAGACGTGCAGTGAGAGCCCCAAACGCAACCTCCTTGATCGATTGAAACATCGACGATTACCGCACCCGGCAACATATTTTTTACCATCGCCTCGGTAACAACTTGTGGAGCACGTGCACCTGGCACCAACACCGCGCCAATTAACAAATCAGCTTTTTTTACATACTCCGCAAGCGTCTTTGCATTCGAAACTACGCACGAAACATTTTTCGCTAACTTCGAACCCAAATGCGCCTTCGCCTCTTTTTTCGCACGCGCAATTACTTTCGGGTTTATATCGAGAAGCACCACTTTCCCCCCCATGCCTCCTGCCGTTAACATTGAGGTTCGGCCCACAAATCCACCACCAACAACAACCGTTAATGCTGAACGTGCGCCATCAATGTGCCCTAACGACACTCCTCGTCCTCCATATTTTTTCTGCATATAATTCGCACCGTACTGGCACGCGAGTACACCGGCCACCTGACTCATTGGTGCTAGAAGAGGCAGTTTTCCCTGCTTTAAAATCTTCGAAACATTCTTCGCACTATTTTCTGTCTCAACGGTTTCATACGCAATCGCGGTCACCTTATACTCCAACAATTTTTCAGTAAGTTGAGGATCAACACCCGACAAATGAAGGTACGTAAATAATGTTTTGCCCGTCATGTGCTTGAGCAAGTGATACTCTTCTTTAATCGGTTCTTTAATTTTTACAATCATGTCGGCCTTTCGAACCACCGTCTCGGCCTCTTTTTCGATCTTCGCACCAGCCTGAACATATTCAGCATCGGTAAAACCTGAACCAAGACCCGCCGTTGACTGCACAATCACGCTACAACCCGCTGCCACAAGTTTTTTCACGCCATCTGGTGTCAAAGCAACTCGATTCTCGTTATTTTTCACTTCTTTTAAGGTGGCGATAATCATAAAAAATAGTTAGGATTTTAAGGCTGACGGGCACAAGTATAGACAAAAATTCCCCTCGTTTCAGCCTTACCTGTAGCCAACCTGAAAGAAACCTTGAATAAATTAAGATTTGTGTTATAGTACTCCCCTTGTTACTGAAAGCACTCATGCCATTAGACATACATTCCAGATCAAGTGCCGAGATTACCAGACAGCGGCCGAAAACCGTGGATTCTCCTGTTGGACGAACCGAGGTATCACCGATCGACTCTGAGGTAATCACCGATCCCGAGGGGCGTGTTTTAACTTTAAAAGACCCGATTGATAGATTAGGCGCACTTTTAGGAGTTACTGAAAATACAATTACGCCGGTTACATTACCCGCAAGTTGGATTCATGCGACGGTTGTCGTGGCAAAAGACCGAGTACAAGATATTGAGTCATTTTTAACGGACTCTCGGTACGTAATGCCTTCGACACGATTGACCGCACTTGAAGACGGTGGAAACTACCGATTTGATGTGCTCTGTGCAAATGAAACTGCGCTCAACTATATTGCCAATGCCTTCTCGGCCCTTGTGTGTCCATCTCAAACCAACGAAGCACGTACTGGTTTATTTATTCCCGGAAGCGGTTTTATTAATAAAGGACGTACCGTAAATGGTAGTATTGCAAAATATAAAGCGGCTGAAATTGGAAAAATTTTGACTCTCAACCCACGTGGACTCGTGAGCCAACCTGCAGATGATGCGCTAGAGGTGACACTCGATTCTCTCTTAAAAACTGATGATTTTGCCGCAAGCACTCCTGCTCCCGTTACCACTGAAGCAGCTCGAAATGCGCTTAAACACGCGGAGAGATACAAGGCTCCCTCAAATCGAATTAGTGAATATAAGCTGATTCCACTTGACCATCCAAACCTCGATACCATTATTGAAGATTTAAATAATCGATTAGATGGAAACCACATTTACTGTGGTCAACTAGGCGACTATCTCGTCGTTGGTGACTGTTCTGAGCAAAATGCAACACTCGATATTGCGCGAGCAAAAAATGAACATAACCGAATGGCACAGGGGCAAGACCCAAAGAAAGCTAAAATTTTTGTGAATCGTGGCCAAATAGAACGATGTAGTAAAAATGGTGCGCTACGAAAAGTGGGTAATTTAAATTTACGAGATTTAGGACTATTTAATGGTATGAGCTCTGGTGATGGAAAGCCATTTGTCGCGCTTGGTGGTGCGCTCAATCACTTACTCACTCACGAAGATTTAGGCCGTGCAGAAATTTCTGAGCGTGAACGAAGCAAATACGGAACAGTCAAAACACAGAAAATGTCGAATGGGCTCTCTGTCGTGACCGATGTAAATCTCGAATATTTTGAAGATAAAAGCGAACTCGTTGGTGAAGAGGCAGAGGCAGCGATTCAAGCTATTATAAAAGCGTTTGAAGATCCTAATGTTGAAGTGGTCTATATTTCTGGTGACGCCGGTTTTGGTAAAACAACTTTGATGCAGCATGCAATGCGCAAAATGGGACGAATTGTTGCAACCATGCTCGGTATTGAAGCTGATCAGTTTGTTCCTGGTGAAAATCTTTCACGAATCATTAGAGGACTTGCGGAACGAGCTGAAAAACAATTTGGAAAAAACAATGCAAATTTCAGGGAATTATTTGCCCTCGTCTATGGAACTGAAAAAAATCCTAAGAGCAGTGCGGCATTGCGTACTGAATTAACCGACGCTTCAAGTCAGTCAAGAGCGTTAAACACTGCAGCATTTGCATGTAAAGCAATGGGCATCGATATTGCAATTGATGACTGGCACTTTTTAGGAACAGATACGCAAGCAGTAGAAAAGTTTTATGAAGCATTGGGAAGAATAAATATAGGCAGAAAAAAAGTGATAGTCTCACGCTTTCCCGATAGTGAGTATGCGCAAAAATTAGAAGAGCGAAAACCCGGCGCAGTCGCCAGAATTAAAGCACCTGGTGTTACCTATGATCGTAAAAACTCAGTAGAGCATTTAGAAAAATGTCTGGGTGTAAAATTGAATGCAGCGAATGGAGAAAAACTCCTTGTCGATGGAGCACAAGCACTCCGTATTGGTGCGGTAAGTTTCGGAAATCCACTTTATTTCAAAAGTATCGTCGCGTCGCTCATTGACCAACAAGCATACAAGACTGAAGGTGGTGTCTTTAAAATTAATGAGGATTTCTTGGCTGACATCGAGGCGAAACTGACTACTGCAGATGATCATGCTGTTTTCGCGGCGAATCGTGTTGCATCGCTCGATCGACACCCCATGGGAGAAGGTGCACGAGATTTTGTGCAGGCAATTGCAATATTAGGAAGACTTCGAACCGCTTCGGTGAATCAATTAATTTCAAAAGTATGCCCGCAGGCAGTTGGTAAAGAAACTGAGTTGCTTACTAGCTTAACCACGGGGCTACACCTTCGCGAAGAGCAAGACCCTGTAACGGGAGAATTATATTACGCTCCATACCACAACCGCATTGGGACACTTATACGTTCTCAACTCGACGTTGAATCACGTCTACATTTACAGAAAATGCTCGACGACACCTTTGGCGGAACCCTCGATCTCGATACGCGATTCAAACTGCAGATGAATATCATTAACGATGTCGATGTTAAAACTTTTGTCGGCGCCATAAATAATCCAGCCAATGAAAAAAATGCTCAACTCCTCTCTTTTGTTGAAAAATTCTTTAACGATACCTATGCCGGGTACAGCGAAGAAATGCGTGGCAGAAACGCACTCGAAGTGACTCGCGTTACCGCTCAGAAAATCCTCGAATTGCCTGTGATGAGAGCCATCGATGCGATGTTAAGCAAAGAAGATGCGGCGAGTATTGAAAATGCGAAAAAAATAATTGCTAAAAATCCGCATATTAAAACGGTCGTTGAATCACTAGGTGCATCACTCTTCGACATTGCAGAATCGGCCGCAACACAAGGTAAAGAAGAAGATGCCAAAAATACAATCCAAAGACTAAAAAAATTAAGTGCATTTATTTTTATTGACGATTTCAAGCTCGGTCTTTCTGAATATAATGCCCTGAATATAGGCTCAGATTCTATTGAAAATTTCGATGACGCGCACCAAGCCTATGAATCATTATTGGTTCTATCAGAAAAAAAACTAAATGAACTCTCATCAAGTATCGCCGCACTTCCTGACGGATCGCACGAACGCGAAGAAGCACAATACCGTGTACATGAACATATAACTCAAATGGCATTAGCCTCTGAAAGACTCATATTTAGTACAATCAAAAACCGTGAGTTTCCAGAAGATCAAAAATCCAAGCTTCTTGTTCGTCTTAACATGGTAACTTCGGCAGCACTTTCTATCGTAGAAGAGTATAACCTCGCACACGCGCAACGCCATCATGGAATCCCATCTCCCCTTGTTCTTGAATTTCTACGCATACGAGACATTCTACTTCCACTAGAAGAACTTTCTGCAAAATTGGGAAAACCAAATACATCTCTTGGCATGGGGATAGGCGCAGGTGGAAAAGCTGCAGGAGTGGAACGAGATAGTTTTTTGGCAGAAAGCGTACACGTAGTCGACTCATCAGACATCACGACTGCAAATGAAATTGCAGAAAGATGCCAAGGCCTACTCGCTATTTCAGTCGACAAACCGACAGCAATACCTCCACAGATTCGCGCACGAACTATAAATACACTTATTAGAATGTATAAGTATCTGGGCAAGTTTGACCAAGCCTATACTACTGCGCTCGATGGCGTTTCTCTGGCTTTAAACACAGGAAACTACAATGCTGCACTCCCCGTTTTAAGTCAGGCAACACACGCACTTCGCTTTAGAGGTTCGACACAACCGGGAGAAAAAAATGGCCTTGCCCAAAGAAATAATACGCAACTCGATCCTATATTAGCCGCGTGTGATCTTTTATTTGATAAAGAAGCCAAAACTATTCAGGCACACACAAAAGAAAACCAATATTTATCGTTCTATATGCTTTCTACTCGACTCGAGGCGGTTGCAGATATTTCACCATCAAACATTTCACTTACGGCAGAACAGGCTGCTCAACCGATGATCCGTGCTGATGCTGCGAAAATATCTGAAGCAAAATTGAATTTAAAACGTATTGCAGAGACTCTACAGAATGCGACTGGAAGCATGAACGAAGCATCCCCTTATGGATTTGCTCCTGCCTGGGCTATTGGTGGCAATGTACGAGCTGGTCAATTTCAATCGTATGTCATACCAGCCTTTGCAGAAGTATGTACCCTCATTCGTTCGTTCAATACCGATAAAAATGTTAAAGGACTTGGGTACAGCGCCATCGATTACGCAAAAACGTTAAGAGAATCACCACTCCTTACTCCCGAAAACATTTGGGCGGCAGTGCTCTATCATGCACAAGCAGAGCATAAAGACCCCGCATTTGAAAATGACTACAACAAACGAACCGAGGCACTTCACGCCCTGTTACTCGATTCAATTGGAGAATCTTCCGATCTCACCGAGCTCATTGCCTTACTAGAAAATACGGCTCTTCGTTACGACCTCGACGGCAACGGCGAATGTGACACCAATGAACATCCACCATCAACATATGATATGAGTGATACTGAATCGGTATCTTATTACCGACAGGCAGATGTGATTTCGATGCACACTCCGTTTGCGGTGACTGCTCAAAATAAACCTATTTTTGAGGCAATAAAAGCACGGGCAAAAAAACTGATGAGCGAAAATCCAAAAGATGGAAAAATGGCATTATCATATATTCGTACCGCATTTTTGAATGGAGATATTTGTGACGCTTCTAAAGCGTTACATGAAAAAAGAGAAATGTGTGCGAACGATGATACTGCGCAATACCTAGCTCTTCAAGCCCGCATGAGTCTTATTTCGGCAAAAACAAATCGCACCGAGAGTGGTTCATTTGATATTAAAAGAACCGTTGATTTCGACCCTCAAGAACTCCACCTCGCCTTTAAAGCCGCCGAAACACTCGATACCTTTAGAAGCACTGTCAGGGCTGGTTCTATGGGAGGCGCAACTTCGAATGCTCCTACGGAAAAAGAAGCAGATATTGAAGCAATGCTTCTTCAGCTCGATGCCGTTGCTTCGTTGAGTAGAAAAATAATTAAAGTGCTCAAGCGTGCGCAATTTATAGATACACTCAAGTCACATTCATCGAAACCGGTTTTAATAGACATAGAGCTACTCGCTCAAAGTATGGCTTCAACCATAAATAAATCGCGAGGAAATTCTGTAGAAAAATGCACTAATGCCGAAGTACTCAAAGGGGTGAATATGTTTTTCAGAGGAACTGCTATTTCAGATTTCTCGGGAACAGGATTCACTTCAGGTGAATTTACGTTTGCATTTATGAGTACACAGGTAGCACCTCGAAATGGAGCTACACCGAGAGAAACAGTAGAACAAATGATTTATGAAGAGACAGGCGAAACGAGCAAAAATCTAGGAATAAATACAGAAAATATTCTTAACTATCTTATTAATGAAGGTCTAAAAAGAGGAAAACCGCCTCTCGATATTTTCGACCAAATTAAAAATGCTCCACTTGAAAACAATCCCGACGAAGACAAGCTCAAAGGATTTATTGAACGTGCTAAGATTATCGACATGATGAAAAGCTCACATGAACTGCTCATTCGATTAGATGCATATAATGATGATCAGAAAAAATCTCAGAGACCAATGAGTGACGTGCAGAGAAACTTCGCACTCGGATTTGCGCGTGCTTCATGGAATTTTATTGAAGGGCTTATAGACTTGCTCCCCGCTATCGAAAAAGAGCACCTTGGTCTAACTGTAGACAAAGGCGCTCTTGATATTTTCGAGTTATCTGAGACAGGTGCGGTATATACGAGTCGAGACGTATTCGTGAATCGTACTACCATCCGCTCTAGATTAACCGACGACGTTACCTTTAGAGGTATATAGTCCTATTAAAAACTTGGTGTTGGCATTTCAAGACTACCTTTCAACAAGGTTGAACTTGTCGTATATGTTGGTGATGAATACTTCAGCAATGCATTGTTGTAGTCGGTTGAGTTCAACACGTTGTACAAGAAAATAAAACCAACGACCAACGCACCAGTAAGAACACCGAGCCAGAAAACTACCATTGGGTTAACTTGAGAAAGAGTTGCAGACTTCATATTTTTGTTTTTGTTAAGGATTAAAATATTTGTTGCACTATTACTATAACATAATCCTACAAATGTCGCAATACCTCGGTGAGCCAGCGCATAATAATCCAAGTGTACACTGCGTCATTTTTTGTTAGTACATGCATTGCATTCCCACCATTTCTATAGCTCAAGAGAGGATTTGTTCCTGTAACTTCGGCACTAGCAGCCTGCAATTGCGAGCTTTCATACCATATTTTAAAATCCGCATTTCGTGTTTCACCATCTTTTGATACGGGCTCTTTTTCTCTTGCAAGAAGGTCTTTTTCTGGCAACCCTTCTATAAAATTCTCGATGCGGATAATATCGAGATCCGCCTTTTCTCCCGTTCCAATATTTACAGAAAATAACGGCACACCCAATTTTACCGCCAAAGTAGTAACAGGCACCTTGTGAGCGCCAAGTACTATAGCGCGATTTTGGGCAAAAATGACCTCTGCCGTAACCATTTTTGAAAGAGTAATGACACCTCGGTGCTGACTTCCGCTTTCGTCGAGCTTGCATCTCACCATTGCAAAGCGAATACAGAATTCCGAGAGACTGCGTGCGGAATCCATCAACGTCGTTGGATTTTCAGTATTCAAAACAGGAAAAGAGGGATGTGCCAAAACTTTTCTTGCAAATTCAATTGGTGAAACTTTATTAGAACCTACGAGATAAGAAGCGAAAACTCTTGTTAAGAGCGGCCCCCAACGATGATCACTCAACTGAGAAATAATTTCCGAAGATGATGCCGATTCAGAAGGAGTGGCTCCTTTTTTGGTTGATGCAATTAATTCGGCGTAAGCGTCTTTTTGTGCAACGACCTGACTCGTAGCGGTTATCGATGAAGCACCGAGTGTAACAACAGGTGCTGTATTCTGCCCACGAGCACCTGGCATACCCGGCACTGTTGCAAGATGAACTTCTGAAGCATCAATAGTGGGATCAGTCGCCATCGATGGATTTGGCGGAGTCGACGGCTGACTAAGGACTGACGAAAGCGCTGCGCCAAAATCTTGAGTTGCTCTTATACTTGCACCGGTAATTGGGGTTCCCTGTGAAGAAATGTCTTGTCTACCGGCTGGGCTTCGTAACATTTCATTCACTCTACGAGCAATATCAAGGGTTACATCTGAGTCATTAATCTTGAGTCGAGCCCCTCTGTGTGACGAAATTAAGGCTGCAACTCTTTTTGAGAGAGCGATCGCGTGAGCATCTTCATCAGTTATCACGATCTTTTTCAAAGACTGAAGCTCCCTCACTCCTAGTCCGCTATCTGATTCAGCTTGTTCGTTTTCTGCCATACCTTAACAGTTACTAATAAGGCGGCACTTTAACATCTATCTAAGGCTTTGTAAAGCATCTTTTCTGTTCGGAGAGCCAAAAACGTACGAACCGGCGACGAGCACATTCGCCCCCGCCTCTTTCACTATTTTTGCCGTTTTGTCGGTCACTCCCCCATCGACTTGAATGTCGAGGTTCGGGCGCATTTCACGAAGTTTCTTAATTTTTGGAACAACTGATTCTATAAACGATTGTCCGCCAAAACCCGGATTCACACTCATAATAAGAACCATATCGACATCATCGAGTACTGATTCAACAGTACAGAGTGGCGTAGCAGGATTCAATGCAACGGCGGCTTTCATGCCAAGCGCTTTAATTTGTTGAATAACGCGATGTAAGTGAACACAAGCTTCGGCGTGAACCGTCAGGTACGATTCGTGGTCAACGATCATTTTGCCGTTTGAGTCTTTTTTGCCGGCGTTTTCAATACCACGAGCGAGCGCGACAGCGCGAGCAAAATCCTCTAAATACTTTTCAGGGTGTTCAATCATCAAATGCACGTCCATAGGAATCGGGCACTTTAATTTACTCACCACAGGTGGCCCAAAGGTAATGTTCGGCACAAAATGGCCATCCATAATATCGACGTGAGCTAAATCTGAGTACGGCGCAATCGACGCAATCTCTTCGTTAAATTTACCGAAGTCGGCAGACAGAAGCGATGGTGAGATTTTTATTTGCATTGTGATTAGTATATCATTTATTCCCTATTAAACTGATTTTTTGCGTATGCCTTTGCCGTCTCTAGATCAAAAGGCTCGTTGAAAGCGTTTGGCATAAAATGAACTATCCCTCCAAAGCCCATCTCTCGGGCTTGAACCCCTAAATTTTGTTCATGCGCAGCACCACAAACCAAAAAAACAATATTCGAACTCTTTTTTTTAAGATTTTTGGAATACCTCATTTCATCACGAATATTAGAGAGCCAAATACTATTACGGTAATTAACTATTATTTCCCCTAATTCACCAATTTTCAATAGTGCAGACTGCGATTGTTTTAGTACTTCACCCTTCGTTTTTCCATGAAAGTCAAATTTAGATTCTACTGTGTTCTTTTCTGAAGAATTATCCAGAGAAAAAGATCTACTAATACTTTGAGCAGTCAGTCTACCTTGAGCGATTGCTACAAGCCCCATATCATCAACACCGACCGTTCTTATTTTTGCCCCAAACACATCCTCCACAGCAGCTGAACTTATTGCCACCTTACGAGCTGCGATTTCGGAAAGGACTTCACTTTCCCCTGTAACTCCTTTTGTGCCAATACCATCTTCTGTAACTTCGCCTCTGAATCCTTCACTTGCAAGAAAATCCATATGATCTTTTATCGACGAAATCATCTCGAAATTATTTTTAATAATCCCTGCGTCGTAGTGAAATTCTGGCACAATCACTAACACCGGGCCTTCTTTTTCAAACTCTTCATACTTCACTTCTCCAAAAGTCTTCATTTTTTTCATTACATCACTCACCTCTTTAGGATTTGCTTTTTTCTCATTTTTAAACGTTTCAGCTTGTATTGACGCTGAAACTTCACCCTCTAGGTAGTCTCTACTTTGCGTCATATTTTCATCTTCATACCCCGCGAATCCTCTCTCTTCGCGCACAGTTCGATCTGTATACCGTTTATCTAAGCCAAATTGGTCGTGCCCTAAAATATCGACTTCAAGTTTGAATCCAACAATGTCACTTAGCTTTGAAGCACACACCTGAACTGTTTCAACGCGCAAATCTCGCAATGTTTCTGCAACAACTTGATCGATTTTTATATCTACCTCGTTATGAATGTCGTTTGCTATTTTGGCATTTTTAGGAGAGAGAGAACCAATTTGCGCAAAACGTGAGTCGATCATTCCTTTCGCCTGCGCCTGCTGCTCTTCAACAAAGGCTTTCAAATCTGCCTGCGTATTACTTGCACCATCAGTAACTCTATCAAGATCGGACATCGAAAGTTCGTACGATTCTCTATCGTTAATCAGCTGTTCCGGAGGTTTTATTTCTGCATCACTCATTATATTTATTAGGATTTTTTTAATGTTTGCGAAAGCACCGGACCAACTTTCTGAATAAATTGTTCGGTGATTGTTTCGTTTTTAATCAGTTTTTCAATTGCGTGGATTTGATCCTCGCTCAAACTATCCCATACAGTAAAGAGCGCGTCTTTCGATTTTTTCGTCAGCGCACAAAAAAACATGGTCAGTTTTAGCCGTTCGAAAGTGTTTTTATTTTTCATATTTAATCTAATCATTATACCATTTTTCGCCCAATAACGCCCGTAGATATTTAACATTTCTAATAACTACAAAAGAACAATGAACCGAAACGAATGGGCAGGCGATGGTGCGTGATTGGAACAGTAAAAGGAAGAAGAGCCCCCCAAAGCGGGGCGTCCCCTCGACACATGTGGAGAGGGGGCTTCGCTCCTTGTTCCAATCACGCATCTCGGATGCCCATTCGTTTCGATGCTCGTGCGCCGTGATATTCCTTGCGCAATCACGAATCTATCCCCTTATGCATGCTATACTTAGCAATAGATTTTATGGAAATTATCGTCATTTTATTTCTCATCGTCTTGAATGGACTTTTTGCCATGACCGAAATGGCGATTGTCTCGTCGAGAAAATCAAAACTGCAAGAACTTGCGAATAAGGGCAGTGAAAGCGCTCAAACGGCGCTTGAGATGGCAACTTCACCGAATAAATTGCTCTCGACCAGCCAAATCGGCATTACTTTTATCGGGATCTTCGCGGGTGCATTCGGCGGAGAACGCTTGGCAGAAAAACTTGCCCCATTGCTCGTAAAAATCCCACAAATAGGTTTAATGATTGCCGAATATAGCCATGGTATTTCTCTTTTTTTGGTTGTTACTACTATTACACTCGTATCACTTATCGTTGGCGAACTTGTTCCAAAACGAATTGCACTTAATAATCCCGAGACAATTGCGCTCATATTGGCCGGCCCCATGCAGGCGCTTTCAAAAATTGCCTCACCGCTGGTAAGAATACTTAGTTTTGCGACTGATGGAATTTTAAACCTTCTCAACATTTCAGAAAATGACGAGCCAGATATTAGTGAAGAAGAAGTAAAATTAATGATTCGTGAAGGCGCACGAGCGGGAGTTTTTAATATGTCAGAAAAAAATATTGTCGAACGTACCTTTAAATTGAGTGACAAAAAAGTTGCGAAGCTCATGACGCCTATTAGTGAAGTGGTTTGGCTCAACGCAAAAACACCCTTTGAGGAACTACAAAAAATAATTGCAGACACTCCGCATTCTCACTTTCCTATTTGCAAAGGAGGAATCGATTCAATCGTTGGCGTTGTTCGAACCAAAGACTTGCTCGCAAACTTTTTCGTCGATAAAAAAGTAAATTTAAAGAAAATAATGCACAAACCGCTCTATGTTCCAGAGAATACTGAAGCCCTGAAAGTACTCGAACTTTTTAAAAAATCAGGCATTCATATGGCCATCGTCGTTGACGAATATGGCGTAGTACAAGGCGTTATTTCACTCACCGACATCGTCGAAGAAATCGTTGGTGAAATTGCCACGGTCGATGAAGTTGAAGAACAACCAATTAAAAAACGCGCCGATGGGTCGTGGTTTATCGATGGACTCGTTTCGATAGACGACTTTAAAGAATACTTTAAAATTGCAAAAATAGCTGGAGAATCGACCGGCGATTTTCACACGATTGGCGGCTTTGTGATGAAAAAACTCGATCGCGTTCCCGTTACCGGAGACATGTTTGAATGGAGAACCTACCGATTCGAAGTAGCAGACATGGACGGCAACAGGGTCGACAAAATACTCATTTCGAAGATAAAGAAAACACAAGTCTAAACTTTATCGATGGCTTTCACGCGACGAACGTGACGCTCTTCTCCTGCGAAGACGGTGTTTAAGAAAATATCGACCATCTTTTTTGCAAGCTCTTCGCTCAGTACTCGTCCACCAAGACAGAGCACATTTGCGTCGTTGTGAAGTCGTGACATGCGAACGGTCTCTTCACTTTCACAATTAGCACCGCGAATTCCATCGTGTTTATTTGCCGTCATACACATACCGATTCCCGTTCCACAGACTAAAATCCCTTTCACGTCACCACCATTCTCACGAACTTTTTCGGCAACTTCGTGCGCGATTTCTGGATAATCAGTTGGTGGCTCAACTGCAAATGCACCAAGGTCGATTACCTTATGCCCCTGCGCCTCGCAGTGATTCATTAAAATTTTCTTGTGAGATAATCCTGCGTGATCTGAACCGAAATAGACTGTAGACATAGGGAGAAAGATTAGTGAGTGATCGAGACCTGGAAAATTATTTCATTAAAGGAGAGAGAGCCTTGCCCGTATGCACACTATCAATAACTTTTGCAAGAAGTGACGCAATTGAAAGGATCGTCATGTTTGGCAAAACTTTTTCTTTTGAGACCGGAATTGTATCGGTAAAAATAATTTCTTTAAATTTTGCCGCTTTAAGTCGTTCAATTGCAGGACCAGACAAAACAGCATGAGTTGCAACCATATACATATCACCACTCGCGCCAAATTTACGAAGAGTATCAGCTCCGTTACCAACAGAACCTGCCGTATCAACCATATCATCGTATAAAATACAGGTGCGTCCTTTTACATCGCCCACTAAGTGAGCTACCTCTGACACATTGTGATTTGAACGAACTTTATTCAAAATCGCCAACTCGGCATCGAGCATTTTTGCAAGTCGCTGAGCCTCTTTTGCACTACCAACATCGGGAGCAACAATCGTAAGATTTTTTAGTTTTTTCTTTTTAAGATAGTCAACGAATAAATTTCGTGCATTTAAATTATCTACCGGAAAGTCAAAAAATCCCTGCTCTTGTTCGCTGTGCAAGGTGAAGGTAATAACGTGATCAGCACCCGCAGTCGAAATCAAATCTGCCATAAGACGAGCAGAAATCGGTTCACGTGGGGACGCAACACGATCTTGTCGAGCATACGGGAAGTGCGGAATAATCACATGAACCTTTGAAGCAAACGAACGCTTAAAGCTATCGAGCAAAATAAAGAGCTCCATCAAATCTTCATTCACATTTTGTGTACCGGTTTGGATAATAAAAACATCTGATTCACGAACTGAATCTACTGACTTTGCATAAATCTCATTACAGGCGAAACGACGAATATCGAGGGGCGAAAGTGGTACTTTCAGGTATTTTGAAACCGCCTTTGCAAGTTCAGGATGAGATGACCCCGCAAAGAGTTGAATTGGAGATTTTGGCATAAAATAGTGTAAAAATGATGCTTTCTGACGGCAGTATAGGGCGATTTACAGATAAGAACAAGGTGCGCTATAAAGACTTGACATAATTAGTAACCGTGTGTACTGTGTTGCGGCTATGCGAAACGAAACAGAAACAACTAGTGTTTGTGGCGTTGGAATTCCACAACCAAATACACCTACTGCAGAAATCGATCGATCAATAAGAGATATGATTCTGCTAAATAAGGCCCGTGCGGGGTTAGTTCCACCAGTACATGCACTTTCTTTACACTCACACGAAAGAATCACGACACTCTTAAACGGTGCTGCTACCTCTAAACAAAACCGCGGGGAATCACGATTCGCACGTATACTACTCGGTTCCTCAAAAGGCACTGGTATGAGTAATGATGTTGACTCTGGAGCCTAAAAGAGAGATAGTGAAACACACTACTACGTATCATTTCTTATTATGTTAGCTGCTGAATCACAATCAGGACGACACACCACTACCGTAGAAACGAGTGAAAAAACTCAAGAAAACGGCTCAGGAACAGCCCGTCTTAATCGTGGAGAAAGACAGCGAAGACATCTGATCGATGCTAGTGCGACGAAAATTGCAAAAGCGCTCGATACACACCCTGAGCAGTTTGCAGATATAATTTAGTCGGCCGCCTTAAATCCTATTTATTGAATTTCTTCAACACCGCACTCAAGTAAAAGGAGTGCTCTTTCAACAGCATTTGCTCCAATTATCAAAAATCTAAATTTATTTAAAAAGAATTTTAGGCGCTCAGCATACGAAAGATAAATTTCACAAAAATCTTTATCTGGCCCCCCAAAGGCGACACCAGGCTGTTCGCGTTCATTTGATATTGCCAAAGAAAACCTGCCCAAGTTATTACGAATCATGTGTGCCGTCTCAAAATAAAAAACTGCCAAATTCTCAACCAACCGCGGCATATCTGGCGTGCCTGCAATCTCTTTATAATCAGCAGCGAGAACTTTTGCCCGAGAAAGTAATTCATCTACATACACATTGCTTTCAGCGCGCAATGCATCAGATTTAGCTTCGTGAATATCGAGCAAATCATGTGCGTCGTGAGCCGTATACAAACGACTCAACTTTTTCACATACTGCGATAACTCATTCATACTTTCAGAGACCGATTCCATATCTTTCAGTAAACTTTTATCTACTGCTTTGGAATCCAAGCGCAGATCAAAAAGATATGAATAATCGCCTTCGGCGCTACCAATCGTTAGATTTCCCATTGCAGAGAACCGACCATACAACTGACTCATTTTTCGAGATATTTCGTTACCTATTTCTCGTATATTCGTAATCAAACCAGCGGGCACTTCTTCTTTTCTCTCTTGAGCAGCGACGGCTACATTAAGCACCGAATTTGCTCCGGCAATTTTTTGTGGATTTTGAATTTCAGCATCGGTACGAGTCATCGCTCTTTCAACGGAGAGCGAAACTTTTTCAACCACGGCGAGCAACTCTTCGTGAAGATCTCTTACTTGTTCTTTACGTAAGTGAGCGCCTACCAAAGACTGATCGTCAACTGCTGCAGGCGCACAGAGTTTGTTCATTCGCACAGGATCGGCCAAGAGACTTTTTGTTGCTTCAAGCAAAGACATGGCACGGCACTGTACCACAAAAAGGCATAAATGCAAGTCTCCTCGCACTCGGCCGCTCGTTAACTCAAGTGTGACAAATGCCCCCCTTACTCAACCTCCCACCACTCTTTCAACTGCTCATACACCCCGTCGGCATCGAAGCGATATTTGCGGTACAAGTCTGCTGTTTTTCCCGATTCACCAAAACGGTCATGCATACCGATTCTGTGGAATGTGCGCGGACGTGTTTGTGTGAGAACCTCGGCAACCGCACCGGCGAGTCCCCCACTTGTCTGGTGATCTTCGGCGGTCACCATCATGTGTACTTTGCGAGAGGTTTCTTCAATCAAACCAATGTCGATCGGTTTCAAAGAACTCATGTTAACCACGCGCACTGAAATTCCTTCTTGTTTAAATCGTTCAGCGGCGGCGAGAGCACTGCCGACAAGGCTTCCGATAGCGATAATTCCAATATCGTCACCCTCGTGCAAAATGCTTCCTTTACCAATATGAAACTCGTAGGTGTCGTCGTACACAACGGGCACCGGCTGACGACCAAGGCGAATATAACAAGGACCGTAATCATCTAATATCACCGGTAACATTTTTTTCATTTCGATTGCATCTGCGGGACAAAAAACCTTCATGTTTGGAATAACGCGCATAATGGCAAAATCTTCAAGTGCTTGGTGCGTCGCACCATCTTCACCAATTTGAATACCTCCGTGAGAACCAACTAATTTTACATTAAGGTTTGGGTAACAAATTGCGTTGCGGATTTGCTGCCATGCTAATCCTGTCAAAAATATTGAGAATGAAGCTGCGATCGGGAGTTTGCCTGCCATGGCTAAACCGGCAGCGGTATCGACTAAATCCTGTTCGGCGATCCCCATATTAAAGTGACGATCGGGGAATTTTTCTGCGAAAAACTGGGCCATCACAGAAGTGGTCAAATCGGCGTCGAGAACTACGAGGTTTTTGTGCTTTTCACCAGCCAATGTCAAAGCCTCGCCAAACGCTTTACGCGTTGCGATCATATTGTTTGTTGAAGGTGGAACGGGTGCGCTCATGTAGCTCTAAGATAGAGCAGAAAGATAGGAAAAACAAGCGGGGTGTTAGCGAAGTGAGAATGGTTAAGCAGGGAAAAAATGATGAGACAAAAGTTTTATTCATATGGATTTTGGGGCTAAGACAAGGGCGTTGAAGAAATCAGTTCATTTTCCGTTTAAGATTTGTTCATATATGTTTGATAGGGTCGCTCTATGAAAACCATTTCACCGCCGAAGTCAGCTCACAAACTATTACCACGCAGTTTGCCCGGGCGCACATATGTACGCTATAATGTACATATGAAAAAAACCTATACTGCAACACAGGCGAGGGCAAATCTTTTTAAGATATTAGATGACGTACAAAGACCCGACACACACATAACTATTACAAGCGATGGTGAACCAAAAGGAGTCCTTATGTCATTCGAAGAATACGACAGCCTCATTGAAACACTCGAGGTGTTATCTGACCACGAGTTGATGGCTAGCTTAAAGAGAGCTGATGAAGATATAAAAGCAGGCAGAGTATCAACAATGGAAGATCTCTATAAAAAATTTAACGTTAAGCCATGAGATATCATGTGATAAAATCAGATGAATTTGAGAAAGCTCTGAGAAAGCTTCATCTTAAAGATCAAAAAAGAGTTGTAATTGCAATAAGTTTTTTGGAAACTGATCCATTTATTGGTAAAAAACTTCGGGGAAGTCACGATGGCTATTACTCACTTCGAGTTTGGCCATATAGAGTCTTATACTTCATTCATAAACATGAAATTACCGTCATTATAAAAACCGTCGGACATCGTAAGGACGTTTACCGCAGCTAGTTCCCCCTTTGCATCTCATCGCCTACCCGAATGCTGTTGGCTCTAATAAAACCAGCCGGAGCTTCGAGCGCGTACATTGCAGGAAACTCTGAATTATAGAGTGTACAAATCTGATTAGTCACCGTTTCGTCGCACGGTATCATACCCTCGACCATCGAGGTCACCTTTTTTTTGCTTGAGAAGAAAATAATGTCGAGCGGAATATAGGTTTTCTTCATCCAAAAATTGCGTGAAATTTCGTCTTCAAAAACAAAGAGCATACCCGTGCCGAGCGTCACCGTTTTTCTGTACATCATGCCAATTTCGCGCTCTTCTATCGAATCGGCGATCTCGACCGTGAGTGGCAAGTCACCCCGACGAGTACGGAGCAAAATACGCTCAGTGGGCAAACTCTGTGGATCTTCATCTTCACCACTGCTACTAAAAAGACCAGTCACATTATTACGTATACTACCAAAAACCTCTTTTGCGGTGTCGGTAATTGCTAAAAAATAAAACGACACGAGAAGCAATGCAATAACTATGAGACGAGTAAACATTGGCAGAAGGGTACCGCGAATGGGGGCGAAAATCAACTTTTGACAGGACGCACACGGGCGCTCCTCACGGCGAAACCGACCATTGCAATAATGATCACTTTATTGTATACTACAGATAGTATTAACTATAAAAAATATGAATACTCAGACAAATCCATCGGCGAGTGATCGCAGCCCAGAAAGCCACGACCAACTCGAAACAATAATAGAAGCTGCAATTGCAGAGGGAACATTTGGTAGTAGTTTAGATTCTTTACATGAGG
>CAYHBN010000012.1:0-27128 GCA_964354865.1 uncultured Candidatus Peribacteria bacterium | reverse complement strand
ATCCCGTAGATTCAAGACTCGAAACAAACTCAATCGTTGAGCCTTTAATAAGCCCCGCTGAAAAAAGTGACATATAAATCTTAACGCCGTGAACGTCATAGGTTTTATCTCCTTTATCTGGTTCCTGCTGAAAATCCATAAAGTATTTATAGCCTGCACAGCCACCGGGAATAACCTCGATTTTTAATCCCCATCCTTTTTTCTCGTACTTCGTCATTAACTCTTGCGCAAAATCTGCCGCCTCGTGAGTCATGTCGATGGTTTTGGTTGTTTTTGATTGAGCCGGTGTTACCTCGGTAACTTGTGAATCATCGCCGCAACAAGAGGACATAGGGGATTGAGTTAGGGGGCAGGGTGGCAGGGTGGCAGGGTGAGGGTTCGTGCCAAAGGCACTCCAGGTAACTCGTTTCACTCGTTACTGCCAATTTGTTCGAGCATAATATCTTCTTCGGGAAACTCTTCGTTTATCGCGTTCTGAACGCCAAATTGAAGCGTAAAGCTCGACGCACTGCAGCCGACACACGCGCCATGTAATTGAACGCGCAAAATTTTGTGGAGCGGTTTGCCTTTATCATCGAGTGGCCCATTGACTAATTCGATTACCTCAATATCGCCACCATCCATTTGAATGAACGGTTTTATGCGTTCTTCAATGCAGTTTTTTACCTTTTCAAAAAGTTCAGCGTTAGGGTCAAAGACCTTATTGCTGGATGCTGCGATGGGTAGTTTTTTTGAAGAGGATTTTGACATGGGGCCTCATTGTAGCGCGGTCTGTCTAAATGACAAGAGATCGCATATAATTGACCAGTATGACATTATTACGGTCGCTTTTTCTGATAATCTTGGGAACTTTCATCTTTGCCGCTTTCAACGCCGGCGGCGGGTCATTCGCGTCACATGTTGTTCTTACGTTTGCAACCACCGTTTGTACGTTATTGGTGTTATTTCGAAATAGGATTTTGGTATTTAAAAAGGAGAATTTTACGCTGCGTTTTTTATGGTTGCACGGCGTGTATGCACTTTTTTGCGTGACGGTTTTACTTTCAATCATTTTTGGATCTACGCCGCAATACGGACTTTCCGAATTATTACTGTATGTGAACGGGGGAGTGATGATGTTTCTTTTTTCGGGGCTTTCTTACGAAAAAAAGGATCTGGATTTTTTAGTTAAAGGAACGCTCGGCGTAGTTTTGTCTATTTCTGTCGTGGGGCTATTTTTCTATATTACAAGCCCTATTCCGCGGTTAGCTGGCACGTTTTTCAATTTTGGATTGTTGCAACAGGCGGCCTTTAATACGTATGCAAATGTGTTGGTTTTGGTTCTGCCCGTAACTCTGTATTACACGCTTCAATCGGGACTTTCGAAGAGGGCATCTCGAGTGCTTGTTTTGGTGTCGGCAATACTTTTTACCTCACTTGTTCTTTCGTTTTCACGCGCTGCGTACATAAGTTTGGTCGCCATTTTAATTCCCTTTTTAATTTTGATGAGGGGGCATGGACGGGCTCGCGAAATTGGTCTTCGTGTGGCTGCAATTCTTATGATTTCGGTGGCCTTGTTTTCTGCTGTCCAGCTCGCTCGCGGCATGTATTTTAGAACAACGTCACTTTTTGATAAAATCATGTTTTCGGCAGATGAAGGATCTAATTCAGCTACTGAGCGCCTCGATTATTGGAGTGCTTCAGTTGAGATGATTCGTGAAAAACCGCTGCTCGGTTCAGGTGTGTTAAGTTTCAGATTTTTGTATCCGCAGCATCAAGAAAAGTTTGGCGTGAATGAAGATCATCCGCATAATATTTTTCTTAAAGTGGGTGTTGAAAATGGAGTGATCGCTCTTTTCTTGTTGGGTGTTTTTGTTCTTGGTGTCGCGACTTTCGTTGTAAGGGCGGTGAAACATAACCAGCGTAATTCCGCTGCTACGGCGCTTGTTCTCGGTGCCTGTGCTGCGCTCATTCACAACCTGCTCGACTTTAATTTCGTCGTTAGTAATTACGTATTATTATCCGTATTCATCGGAGTATTTTTGAGTTCGAGCGAACAGCGCAGTGACGAAAATGAAGAAACGTATTCATATAAAATCACCCTTGGCATAGTAGGTGTGGGCATGGCATTAATCAGTATTTTTGTTTTGCATGAATCCTATTATAACCGCGATTTACAAATCGCGCGGGCGGCAAATACTTCTGAAATTCATTTAGCACGTGCTAATAATTTATTTTTCAAGAGGGATTTGTCTCGTGTTTTGTCTTCGTATTACGAGCTTAAATATAACGAAACGTACGATACACAATGGCTCGAAAAAGAACGCACCCAGCTTTCGAAAAATACTGTACGTACCGAAATCGATGCTGATTGGTTCGCTCGAGAAGGCGTAAATAAAACTCACTATTACGAACGCACGGGCGATATAAATGATTACAAAAAAGCTCATGAATCACTGTGCAATTCTATTATGAAGGATCCGAAAAACAGTATGCGTTATTATTACTATTTTGCGCTGTTACGTAGTATGCACGACTCTAAGGCAACCGCTGTTTTGACCATTGCCTCAGCCGAAAGAGAGGTAGCGGAGTGTAGTGGCAATAGTATGAGCGTATTGCTTAATGAGTACATCTCTCAACTCGAAGTTAACAGTCATTTTGCCGTTGCGTCTGATAATCCTCAGTATGTTTCGCTTTTATTAGGACTTCTTAACATGTCGAAAGAGAAATCTGAGTTCGATGTTCTTTGGAAAGAAAAACAAGCAGAGTGGAGCCTACTCAATTCAACCATCTATTAATTATGCGCATTCTTATAGCAACTCATAACAAAGGCAAACTTTCTGAAATTCTCGAGGTGCTCGGTGGGTTGCCTCACGAATTTGTATCACTCGCAGAGCTCGGTATAACTGAAGATGTTGAAGAAACAGGAGTAACTCACGAAGAGAACGCCCTTATTAAGGCGCGCTTTTTCCAGGGAAAAACGGGGCTCCCAACGATCGCCGAAGATTCCGGTATCTATGTCGACGCGTTTCCGGGCGACTTTGGTGTATATACTCGCCGATGGAAAGGTCTTCACGCGGCCTCAGATGAGCAATGGATAGCTCACTTTTTAGAAGAAATCGCAAAAATTCCATCTGAAAAACGTACTGCAAAGTTTGTCTGTTGTGCGGCTTTCATAGACGCACAAAATGTTTTCCCTCATTCGCCGAGCGATGCTCTAGAGAAAAATGGTGTTTTTGAAGGGCGAGAAGCTCCCATAATTGTTCAGGGTGAAACGAGCGGCATCATCACCGAAAAACTGCTCGCTCCGCTCAAACCTGGTATTCCGATTTCATCGTGTTTCATTCCCGATGGATTCGATACCGTATACGCGGCGCTTTCTATTGAAGATAAAAATAAAATCAGCCATCGAGGAAAAGCGATGCATCGGCTTGAGAAAATCCTCAAAATAATGTAGAATGCATAGAACAAATAAACAAAAAATAAAAAATGTTCTCTCTTAAAAACTTTTCGAAATTTACCGCCGTTTCTACATTTATTTTAGCGCTGGTTTTTTTGTATGCACCTTCGACGGTTCAGGCAACGGGAATTAGTCCTTCAATTATTCTTCTGGAAGACGCTGTTTCTAATGTTCCGATTACCCGAACCTTTTCAGTTTCTCGTACGAGTACCGATGCTCCAGAGGTACTACGCCTTTCAGCAAAAGGTGAGGCAAAAGACATGATTACCTTTCCAGATGGCCCGCTTCAACTTTTTAAAGTAGGCGAAGGTGGCAAGACACTCAGATTCACCATGACTCCGGGAAACATCTCTGCGGGTAGTTACAAGGCGAATATTCGTGCCGAACAGACACAGGTTTCTCCGGATGCTCTCCAAGATCTCGCAGGTGGAATTGCGGTGGAGAAAGTAGCTGAAAAATCATTTGCTGGTGCGTACAACCTTTCTGCGGCACAGCTCGACATTGAAATGGTCGTGACAAATAAAATGGTTGAGAAATGGGAAGTAAAAGAGCACGATTTGAACAAAGCCGAAGAAGACAGCCCTATTGCTTTTAATTTGATTATCGACAACAACGGTACTGTTGCAACGAAACCAGGTAAGGTTGAAATAAAAATTCGTGAAGAAAAAGGGACTGAGTTTCTATTTAATGAGACGGTTCCCGGAGAAAAGCTTGAGATGATTCCCCCTTACACCTTAAAGCCAGAAAGCGTATTAACGAATATAAGGCTAAAGATCGGGCGGTACTTCGCATACATAAAAGTATACGATAGAGAGGGTAAGCTGGTTTATGATTCCGACAAGGTTTTTCTCGAAATAGTTCCGCAGGGAACGCTCGCACAAAAGGGTGAGTTGCGTATATTTAAGCTCGATAAATTTATTCCCGACGGAGACACCATGCCTACGTATAAGCCAAATGAGCCGGCGGTCATTCATGGTGTGTTCGGCAATCTTGGCGACGTGGGAGTTAGAACATTGCTTACTGTAGAGGTATATAAAGATGGTGAAAAAATTGACCTCTTAAAATCTACCGAGGCTTTTGTTCCGCGAGCAGGGGAAGGTGAGTTTGATATTGATTATAAATTTCCAGAAGAAACTACCTATACGGTGAAAGGTTTCTTCTCATACGGAATTTCAAAGACGAATATTGGTGAAGCAAAAGTGAGGGTTTCTCTTAAAGCTCCCTCATTAACTCCCGATAAAGGAAGTCTCTTAAAGGGTAGTTTATCGGCTGTGGGATTTGATCCGAGCTCACTACTGCCTATTTTATTTGCGGCCCTTACTATTATTTGTTTATCGCTTCTATTCTTTTATTTCTTCGCAAAACACACGTACCCAGTAGGAGTCGCCTGTTTATGGCCAGATACTTACTGTCAATGGCCCGTATGCAAGTTGCCTAGTTCAAAGCAAGGTACAAACACAACAGCACCAATAACAACAAACCAACAAAAAACATAATGCGTGTTGAGGCATGAATCCTTTTAAATCGAGCGAAGTTTGTATGATCAGCGCTCTCTGTATTAGGAGACATGACAAGTTTATATGACTCTTCAGGAGACTTTGTTAGCACATGCGCAATGTCTCTAGCCCCTCCAACCGTGACGACAAAATGAATCGCGGTTGAGATAATAAAACCAGCGCAAATCCCAATAAATAACTGATTCTCCATCAAATAATCGAACAAAAGAGAAACATTAAGCCCACTATTTGCGAAGAAAAGTCTAATATTATTCATACGAACGATACTATACCAACTACCATGCAATTAACAAAAGGAATCGACTACTTAAAACACGCACTCGTTTTTTTATTCAGAACTCTACTGATAGTTTTGATTATTCGCTATTGCTTGGTAAATCCGGGTCGTGTTCATGGGCCGTCGATGGAGCCAACGTTTTATGGTGGTGATTATTTTTTGGTAAATCGTCTCGCCTATTTGTATTATCAACCGCAGCGATTCGATGTCGTTCAGGTAATTGACCCAACAATGACTACAAAACTGCTTATAAAGAGAGTCATTGGTTTGCCGGGTGATACAGTCACATTCGAGAGTGAAGGAATTGTAAGTATTACCCCAGCAGATGGGTTGAAGTTTTTTTTGAGTGAGCAATATTTAGCACCGGGAGTTGTCTCTCATGAAAGGCCTCGCCACTTTAGTACCATTATTGTTCCTGCAGGCAGTTATTTCGTGCTCGGAGATAATCGTTTAGCAAGCCACGACTCGCGTGATATTGGTTCCGTTCCTCGAAAATACATTAATGGAAAGGTAGTGCCTCTCACTCATGGCCAACCAACCGAGAATCAGCTGTCAGCGCTGCAGGTAGTTGACTAATATTTGCGCTTATCATGGTATTCGCCGAGATATCTACAAACCAGATAAGGTCTTTGTTGTATATCGCATATATTTTACCAGTGATATTTTCGACCGAAGGAGTATCAAAGAGTCCAGAATCTACCTTAAAGAGTGAGGAACCGAATTCGTCATGAATGTAGCATCTCGATAATGAGCAGTATGCATTCCAAGACGCGTGTTTTTTTATAAGGAGTGATTTGACGTATTCAAATATTAGGGGGTTTTCGCTTTCCTTAATATTGGACCACTTGGAATCGTCTAGATTCCATGTCGTCATAGTATTCCCGTCAATTATTACAAATGTATGCCCCTCATCTGGTAACCAAGTACTCGTTGGTTCTCCTATTATGACAGTTAAATTATTACATGGTGTCGATTTCATATCGGTGCCGTTTATTTTAAAGAGGCAAAAACTGCGGCTGCCTGTTTTTGAGAGCGTTTCGATTGCAGCAAAATCGGCATCTGGTGAGAATGATGCTTTGGTTATGTTTCCGAACGAAGCCGTAATAGTGGTAGAGATGATCTTGTTTCCACCGATAATAAAGTAAGCGTGATTATCTTTATATGCAATTGCATCTTCGCCATTGCCGCTGAGTGTAGTAGAAAAATCACCTTCCAAAAACTGCCCCATTGCGTCTCGAAGTCTTAAGACTAGTACTCCGCTTTTGTCTTTATTCTGTACTGGTGAAATGCTAATAACTCTTTTTGCGGCCTGTGCATTAAATTGAGAAAGAGCAATTTCTTGGGGCCTTGGTATAAATACATAAAACGCTAAAAAAGAGCTTATTGAAAGCAAAAAAAAGTATACTGATTTTATAGCGAGTGACGAGTTTCGTTTCATATTAAATTGAGTATAGGTCTAAATTATGCTATAATCAAAAAGGTTAATTAATTAAAAAAACAAAAAATAAAATTAATCAACAGTGGGTCAATGGCGCAAGCGATTTGATCCAAATCAGGTATCCAGGCAGAAAACGATCTGTATAATAATTGTATACAAATATTTATTTCTTAAATCACATGTACAAACTTCTATGAAGAACTACATTCTCATTGCAGCTGTTGCGGCTCTTGCCCTCACGCTCGCATTCATTGTACGGTTCGTCGGTCCAAAAGAAATGGAACGACCAAAACCATCGATTCCGGGACAACCTACCGAAAGGGCGGCTAATCCTGAAAACAATACCCTCAACAAGCAGGGTGTACGGCTACCAGACCCTCAGGGATCTGTTCAAGCTGTTCAAATCAAATAGTTTTTTATTTCATTTATTAATAATTTTTAACTTATGGCAAATATCTCAAGATATTTCAAACTCAACCGCCGAGGCGAGAGCCAGGCTCACGTTGTGTACGCGGTTACTTTCACTATCATCGCCGTTGTAGCTTTGGTAGGTCTTATCATGGTTAACACTGAGGCTGATAACTCATTCCAGTCAACAACCATTTCGAACGAAGCACCTACAATCTCTAACCTTATATACGGTGTTAGTGCTACTTCAGATGTTTCTACTTTAAATCTTGCTGCCCTTGGTGGTGATACATCTGCAGAAGGTACTCGTTTCACGGGTGTCGTTACTGCAACTGTAAATGACAACAATGGTTGTGCTGATATTTACAATGGAGTTGACAAAGATAACTACGCATTGAAAATTTACCGACAATTGGCTGATGGTTCTACTACAGAATCAGCTGCAGCAGCTTGTGCGGCAACTAACGGTACAGATTGTTATGTTGGTGCTTCTACAAGCGTAACTCTTAGCTCATGTACTAGCTCTACAGCCTACGATGTTACATGGCCTGTTACTCAATTCTACTTCCTTGATGCTACTGCTGTAGCTACTGACTATGCTACTTCAAACTGGGCAGCTCGTTTCTCTGTAACAGATACTCAAGCAGCTCTTACTTCAGCTGTTGATACATTCGAGGTTAACGCTCTTGCAGCTCTTGACGTTGATGCAACTACTGATTTCGGAACATTGGCAGTTGGTGCTAATTCAAACTCAATTCCTTTGGTTATCAAACATACTGGTAATATAAATATTGAGGATTACAATGTTGGTTACAACCAATCAATGCAATGTACTCAAAACTCATTCAATGGGGACAACGTAAAACTTACTCAGACAGGAGTAGTTATCGGTTCTGCTGTTGCTATGAGCGCTGTTGGTTCTCCTAATATTGTTAATGCAAACATTGCTAAGGCTACTTCAATGGCTACATCAGCTACTGATGCTTTGTATGCTTACATTAGCATTCCTAGCAACGCCGGTGTACGTGGAAGCTGTTCAAACACGGCTACTTATACTGCTATCAACAACCAGGCAGAAGATTCAGGTATCTAATCGTGTATAACGATATACTATGGAACTATGAGACTCTCCTCGGCCTAGCCGAGGAGAGTCTTTTTCTGTAAAATTGTTGTGTGACTGAAAATGAAATCACAAAATCTGTCGTCTTAACAAATACTCGCCCCTCGCATTTTTATGCCCTGGTTCTGTGTGTCATTGTTTTTATGTGGCTTGGTTTTTTTGTTGATTCCTTTGCTCAGGACGTTATTCGTAGGCCTGGGAGTTTGGAAAAATCGGTTCAGATACTTAACGATCCTCCTTTTATTGAATCTTTTTCGATATCAGATCATGAGCAGGCTTTGGAAATTAGAACATTCGTTCCCGCTGAAAATATGAATGGGTTTTTATATGTGTACGGAACGGTGAACGATGGCAACGGGTGTGAGGATATTTTAAATAAAGATAATTGGTCTCTCACCGTGTACCGTTCTTCGGTTGAGGCAGGTAGCTCATGTACAAGTGATGCACGTTCATGTTATCACGCTCAAAGTCTTGGGCAACTTACAGTGAGTAACTGTGAGGGGACGGGAGACACTCATATTAGTTATCAGTGGAGGATTCCACTTGCTCATTATATTGAGCCCACTGACAAGGGCCAATTTGAAAGCGATACGTGGCATGTAGATATGAAAGTACTAGACGATTCGCAAGGAGCGGCTGTCGCCAATTCGTCATTCGAAGTTGCGACTTTACGAGCGATCTCGGTCGACCGTATTATTGATTACGGTGAAATTGATTTAGGTGCTGAATCTCTCGAGAAAAAAATGATTATTACGAATACCGGCAACGACCCTGTCGATTTAGATGTTCGCGTTGGAGGAGCTTTGGTATGTGAAAAAGGAGTAATTCCGGCAAAAAATATTCATATAGGATTACGCGAAGGTTTTTCTTTTGAAAAACCAGATCTTACTCTTTCAGAGAATGATCAATGGTTGAATTTTTCACTCCCAAAACGGGTTGGGGCCGGCCTGTCTCAGAAAGCAGTTTACTTTAAATTGAAGGCACCAGAAAGCGAGGTGCATGGTCAATGTAAAAACGAAATAACTTTTACTGCTACGAGTGATAGATAGTGTACAATGCGCACATAATAAATCTCATTTATGAATATTAAACACATCGTTTCAGTTGTTTCTTTGAGTGCAGTTATTTCACTTTTTATATCTGCGCCGGTATTTGCGTTAAGCATTTCACCTGCAAAATTGATTATTGATCCCGCGGTGATTGGGCAGAAAAGAATTGTACAAATTGCGGTTGGAAGAATGGATTCTTCAACGGCCATTACACTTGAAAGCAAAATTACTGGAACAATTGAGGGACATTTGCGTGTTGTAAATCCAGAGGCTCTTTCAATGAGTATAGGGAAAACTGGTGTTACTATTCCTCTTGAGGTAGATGTCACTGGGCTTTCGCCAGATACTACGTTAACAGGAAGAATCGAATTTTCAGAGAAAGGTGCTGCTGCGAAAAACGGTGTTCCTGCAAATTTGAGTAACGCGGCTAGCAACGTAATTATAAAAGTGTCTGATACCGATGTTGTGTTGCTGGAAATTTCAAATTATTCCACTGAATGGAATGTTCGTGAATCGAGAATCGATATGCATTTTACGGTAACAAATCTCCGTAGTAGTCCTGCACATATTTCGAAGTTAAAATATGCAATACTTCCTATTGGTTCAATCGAGGAGCCTGAACTTCGTGAAGTTGCCATCGATGGTGTTAATCTAGCGCCAGGAGAAAGTGGAGATGTTGTTACTTCATTAGATATTGATAAAGACCATGTGGGGAGTTATAACTTTGTCTTAGATTTTATCGATGAGCAAGGAAGAGTGTTTTTAACAAAAGACGTCAATGGCATGACTTTTCACCACGAAATAGTGAGACGCCGAATTATTACGAAGAGATTACTGTATGTAGGTATCGGTGCTCTTTTAATAGCTGCAGCATTTTTTGTTGATCACCGTTATGTGAAGAGAAAATACGGCAAAAAGATGTAAGGAGCCTCTGAAAAAAACTGGTTCCGTTTTAGTTTGCGCGCTCTACGTATTCTCCGGTCTCGGTATTTATACGTACGCTCTCTCCTTCTTGAATAAAGAGAGGAACGGTGACAGTAATTCCTGTTTCGAGTGTGGCTGGTTTGCCGCCGCCGCTTGCGGTGTCTCCTTTAACGCCTGGTGTTGTTTCAACAACTTTTAACGCAACTTTTGGTGGGAGCTCGATACCGATTGGGCGCCCCTCGAATTTTGTAACGATGGTGTCTACTCCTTCTTTCAAATATTTAAGAGCATCTTCGATATCGCCAATTCCTAATTGGAACTGCTCGAATGACGTGTTGTCCATGAAATAGGCGAATTCGGCATCTTTGTACATGAACTGCGCGTTCGATTTTTCGATATTTACAAGTTCAAAATCTTCACCAGAGACAAAGGTTTTTTCAAAAACTTTACCGCTAATGACTGAGCGGAGTTTTGTACGCATAACTGGTTTACGTTGAGCAGTACGCATGAAGCTGTTTGTGGTAATGACGCAAGGTTCGTCGTTAAACATAACAATGCGGCCTACTTTTAGATCGGTTATTGATTGTGCCATGGGAATGGAGGGTTAGAGGAGTTTGTGGGAGACGTGTTACGCGAGAGCTAGAGGATTCAGCAGCATGCAACAAGACCCAGCTGCGCAGCAGTATAACTATAGGGCGCAAAACTGGCAACAGAAAGCGCAATGGCGGAGTCATGCGATGTTCTTAATTCGTTCTTAATCTTTGGGGCGAAGGTATTCTACACGCTTTAAGGTGACCTTTAAATCGGGTGCCATTGGGGCTTCGATCGTAATGTTTTTTTCGAGGATTGGATGCCAGAAGCTGATCTTTTGTGCGTGCAAGAAAAGTCGGCCAAGGCGGAAGGTGAGTCTGAAACGGCGATTAAAGAGGGCATCGCCATAGCGATCATCCATTACGACCGGTGATTTAATTGATGCAAAGTGTCGACGGATTTGGTGCTTGCGCCCCGTGGTTATTTTTGCCTCTACCAGTGAGCAGAAATTGCCCGGTGCTCGCTTGATAACTTTATATTCAGTATGTGCATTAATGAGCTCGCCCTTAGCTCGTGAGGGTAATTTTTGCTCGATTACACCAGCATCGCGGGGTGCACCAATAACAAGGGCTACGTATGTTTTTGTTGTAGGGTGCTCGCTGCCTGCGCTGTGTCGTACAATTGATTCAAGTTGTTCTCGTTTAGAGGGATTAACGCCAAAGAGCATAACGCCCGAGGTAGGAAAGTCGAGACGATGAAGCAAAAAGGGTTTGAGCGGAATATCTAATTTAGCTGCCTCTTTTTCTACCATCGCCGTGAGCGTGTCTTTATAGGGAATATCTTTCGATGCCACGCAGGCAACGCGCGGTGGTTTATTAACCGCGATGAGGTATTGGTCTTGATAGATGATGAGGGATTTTTTCATGTGGGAGAAAATATGGTATTCGCTTCGCTCATGGTGAGAGTGCTAAGCACGCGTTTGGTACGGAGTACCACTTACCGGGTACCCGCTTCTGCGGGTGGTGTGAATGGCAGGGTACACGCGTGCGCGGGTTTGCTTCGCAAACCTGGTCGGGGTGCCCCGCCTTGCGGGACAGCCTCCCAAGGCATTCGCACGGCGCTCTTCGAGCTTGTGCTCACGCTCTTGGTCGGGGTGCCGGGAATTGAACCCGGGTCGCACGACCCCCAGCCGTGTATAATAGCCTTTATACGACACCCCGATGCGTATAGATATCATTGTGTTCCGCGGTACTATATCTTAAAAATGGCTTAGAAGCACCATTTTTTATGATGCGGATTTGACTTTTCGTGGTTATGATGTGTAGTTACGATCGGTATTTAACAAATTTCAGCCAGTCCAAGTGGTGTTCCTGAACCTGACGATGGCGGCAAAGAGTGATTGTGATTAGAATGAATGTGCATGAAATCTCTCCCTGTTTTTCGTAAAAAAATACTTGATTACTACGCTACCCACAAACGCGCTATGCCGTGGCGCGAGACGAGTGATCCATACCGAATTTGGATTTCGGAGATAATGCTACAGCAGACACAGGTAGACAGAGTGCGTGAAAAATACGAAGAATTTTTGAGCGAGTTTGGGACGATTGAAGAATTGGCGGCAGCTTCGGTGGGTGAGGTATTAAAAGTTTGGAAAGGATTGGGATACAACCGACGAGCGCTGCATGTGAAAAAATCTGCAGAAATTGTGATGAAAGATTTTAAAGGACTGTTTCCTCGTACGATTGAAGCACTCGACGCGTTGCCGGGAATTGGGCATGCGACTGCCGCCGCGATTTTGGTATATGCCTTTAATCAGCCGCACGTATTTATTGAAACCAACATTCGCACTGTTTTTATTGATTACTATTTCAAAAAAGAGTTGGTTCAAAATCCTCTTCATAAAATTTCTGACACCGAGTTACTACCTCTTATTCAGGCTGCGCTCGATCTCAAAAATCCTCGAGAGTGGTATTACGCGCTTATGGATTACGGGAGCATGCTTAAGCGCACGCGCGTAAATCCCTCGAGGGCGAGCAAACACTATGTAAAGCAAAGTAAGTTTGAAGGGTCAGATAGGCAGCTGCGCGGGAAAATCCTTGAGCTGTATCTTCAAACTTCACAAGAAAAAAAGAAAAACTTTTCGCTGCGAAAGGTACAACAAGCGGTTGCAAAAAACAGAGATATAGATAACGCCTCAAAAAACAAAGCACAAAAGCGCATATCAAAAATCTTTGTAGATTTAAAAAAAGAAGGATTTTTTGCCTAAGCCAATACGTTACGCTCATTCGGCGACAGGCTCTGTAACAGTTGGAGTCACGATAGGCTCGTATTTAATATCAAGTTTTGCTTCGGCAGAGTAACCAACATCGTCGATTATTTTCACGCTTATGGTGAACGGGCCTGCGGGTGCATCTTTGGGGAATCGCAGCTTTGTTTTAAATGGTTCAGTAAATTTGGTTACGTTCGGAGTCGTGCGATCTCCCATAAAGTACATAACCTTTTTAACTCCATTTGCAGCACTTATAGAAACATCTACCGCGAACTCACGAGTCGTAATAATTTCATATGCGGTTGGCATAGTGAACGAAATTGTCGGCTTGCTTGCGGCGGTTTGTGCCGTAAATATTTTTGTCGTTTCGGTAGGAGGGAATGCAGGGAATGTTGGATTCTTTTCTTTGTTTGACGCTACCCATTTTTTAATACCCTCAAGCCAACTTGGGAAGGTATCAATGGGGTCTTTATGATCAATGAAGGTACGTTCTTCAATTGCGTCTTCAGGTGTGAATTCGTTTGGCAGCAAGCCGTCTTCTTTGACCACTTTTATAACTTTTACCGAGGTGTCTACTTCGGTAGGCACAGAGAAACTCGCAAATGAGTCTGAGATTTTCATATCGCCTGGAGTGGTTTCTGAAGCCAATTTGCCGCTCGCCTTTGAGACAGTTTTTGTTACGATTCCTTGTGGCACGGTGAATTTTTCATCGGGAATTTCTTTAAGTGCGGCTGTCATATATTCGTTCCAAACAGGAGCTGCGATATTGTATCCATCAGCAAGAACTTTGAGTGTTTTTCCATCGCTATTACCCGCCCAAACACCCGTTGCAATAGTTGGTGTGTATCCGATTGTCCATACGTTCGAAGGGTAGACAATGCCATCCTTCGATTGGCCGGCAGTACTTGTACCTGTTTTTACGGCGACCGTGTGATCGGCAATATTTAATCGTTGTCCAAGGTTTACGCTATGGTCAGAGAGTATGCTCGAAATTAAGTAAGCTACTTGAGGATCCATAACCGACTGCGGCGGAGTTGCAGCTGAGGGATCGGTTGTACGGTCGTAGAGAACGTCGCCGGCATTTGTCGTAATTTTTGCAATTGCATACGGTGTTACTTTATTGCCTCCCGTGGCAAAGGCACTGAATCCGCGAACCATATCATAGAGAGAAGTCTCACCCGTACCAAGTGCGAGCGATGGGCCATATTCAGTGTCAGGATTAAGTGAATCCAATCCAAGCGATTTTACAAATGGCATGATCTCGGCTTGTTGGCCGGCCATAAAGTACGCCTTAATTGCGGGAATATTTCGTGATTGAGCGAGTGCGCGTCGAATAGTCATTGGTCCCATAAAAGTACCGTCGTAATTCTTTGGCTTGTAGTTGCCAAAGTCAGTTGGGGTATCGTAAATAATGGTTGCTGGCGCGAAGCGATTTGCGAATGCTTTTGCGTAGATGAATGGTTTAAAGCTTGAGCCCGGTTGCCGTTTTGCCATCACGTGATTTACGTTTCCGTGAGCTTCTGTATCGAAGTAATCAGCGGCACCAACCATTGAAATAATTTCGCCCGTTTTTACGTTTATAGAGAAGAGTGCTCCCGTAGAGACGTTATATACGTCTTTTTGTTTCTCAATTTGTTTTTTGAGAGAGTCTTCGGCGATAGTCTGTAGTACGGGGTCGAGGGTCGTTTGTACTTGAAGGCCGCCTTGAGCAAGAACCTCTTTACCTAACATGGTCTCGAGCTGATTTCTCACTTCGAAGACAAAGTGTTCAGCCTTAAAACTTTCGCTGTGCTTGGTGAATACGAGTTTCTGTAGTTCTTCACTCGCGGCATCTTTCTCACTCTTATTTATAATGCCAAGCTCGTTCATACGACGTAGAACCACGTCGGCACGGCCAGGTAAAAAGACCGTTTCGCCATTCTCGAGTACAACGGCTTTGCCAATAAGTCCACCGGTATAGTCTTTGTTCGTTATGTCATTGGCTTTTGTGTCTGCGGTGATTTCTTTTTCAATTTTTGAATAGAGGTGAGGGCCGTATGGAGAATAGTAGGTAGGCAACTGTGGCAGACCTGCGAGCACGACGCTCTCGGCGAGCGTTAATTCGCGAGCCGGTTTGCCGAAATATAGCTGTGAAGCCATCTCGCTTCCATAGGCGTTTGAGCCGTAGGGAATGCGGTTTAAGTACAATTCTAAAATCTTGTTTTTATCGTAGGCGCGTTCGAGGCGTACCGCCAAAATGAGTTCTTTTAATTTACGCGTGTATGAACGTTCGGCGTTCAAAAATGAATTTTTTGCGAGCTGTTGGGTGATCGTTGATCCACCGCGGGCATTACCAATGCCGAGCGTTTCGTGCAGTACTGCTGCAGCGATACCCGTTAAATCAAAGCCTGCGTGGTAGTAGAATTGGTCATCTTCAATAGCAAGTGTTGCCTTTTGCAGGAATGGAGATATTTCAGAGAGCTGCACGTATTTTCGGTTTTCTTCACCGTGGAGTGTGTATAAAATCCCTCCACTTTTATCGTAAATTACCGTTGACTGGGTGCCTGCGAGTTTGTCGAACTGACGAACGTCTGGCAGGCCGATTGAAAGTGCAACAACCAAGATTGTTAAGGCAAATGCAGCAAAAAGAGCGGCGCTGATACATATCAATACGATCCATGATAAAAGGCGGCGGGGCTTTATTTTTGAAGAGCTACCTTTTACAACACCGTGTTGCGATTTTTTATACCGCTTGAAGAAAGAGCGAGCTATGTTACTCATGTATGTGGATACAGTATAGCACAAGACAAAACTGCCTAAATCTAGTGTAATAGATCTGTTACTAGTATTAAATCTTGGGTTCGTACTATGTTTACTTTTGTTTTTTATTTGCCAAAAAAGGAAGCGTGATTATAAGAATGCCAACAAGTATTTGGTAAGTAATGATTTGTAGAAAGTGATTTGTGATGAGAGCTCCACTGCCAATCACTATTATAAGTAGCGCCTCGTATTTAGTGAGTTGTTCATTTGAGAATCGTCTGTCGATGATATTTCGTAATGTCGGGTGCTGGCGTGTTATTTTTATTTCTTTATCAAAATCAATAAGTCCAAAGAGTAAGAAAAACAAAAGGTATGCCACATATGAGAAGAGCATGCAAAAACTCATTCCTTTTATTACGATCGCGAAAGGGGTAAACAACTCGGGAAAAAGCGATGCATCGGTCTTAAACCAACTAACCATGTCTTTAATCATCATAAAACTGCTCATGAAAATGAGCCAGACGTAAAGGTATATTTTTTTCAAGCGAGTGAGAGGATTTTGAGTGAATGCATTAAATAGTGTTAATGCCGTGGCAAAAAGCGCGTATAAAAAGAAAATGCCATTAAGTTTATTGTAGCTGTGCGAGGCAAACAGAAAATATATGAATACTATATTTATGAGTAACACATATCGTTCGTTTATTGCACGAATAATTCCTGTTTTGAAAAAGACGGCGATTCCGGCTGAAAAAAGGAGTGAAAATAAAATAGTTATAGCAAAAAGTGTGTTGTCATAATTTTGCGCGGCGAGGTTTGGGATTACGAGCGTTGATACATAACTTACGGCGCTCGCCGAAGAGGTAAGAACGATAAAACGTTTTAGGTTTCCGCTCACAATCATTAAAACCACACCTTGTAGAAAGATGCCGAGGGCGAAGAAAAGAGAGAGGGAGAGAGGTGTCAGAGAACTGAGATTACTTAATAATAAACTCAATTGGATCCACTATAGCTGGGTCTGCCTTATAATATTTTATTCTATTGTCTGACCAGCCATCGTTTTCGAGTCCTGGCACTTCATATACAGTTACGTCGGTTTGGCCATTCTCAACAGTGGTACGGGACTTCAAGCCATCAACTGCAATTTTTCTATTTGGATTAACCAATTCAATAATACCGATTAAATTACTATACTCAGCCTCTCTTTTTTTACCATAAGAAGTTCGGACGGTGATTGTACCTTTCTTCTTGTCGGCACCAGCATCAGCGGTAAATTCATCTACAAGTTGCAATTGTAATTTTCCATTTATGAAATCATCAGCAACCTCCTTATTTCTTTTTGTGCGCATTTCTGAGGTATTTGGTCTTCCCATGTTATTAAAACTTTCATGGCCAGGGTAATCACCATAAAAAAGACCACCAATAAAATCAGAGTTATAGTCGTCACTTTCATTATTTACCATGTCTTTTATCTGTCTTTCTATATAGAGCTTTCCATAATCATCTGAATTTTTGTACATTTTAAAGATTTGTTCTACATCAGGCAGCTTAATGATTTTTTCGAATGGCATTTTTGGACCTTTATTCAAGTAATTGCCTGAAGCATCTTTATCCGCATAGCCTTCAGCAGCATTTTTTAACGTATTTTTTATTTTGGGATTTTTAAAAAAATCACGAATATTTTTTAGATTTAATTCTCGTAATTTCTCATTATATGACTCGGCGGTTTCAGCATGAGTATTTTTATTTACCCTCTCAAGCCCACCTGGCGTATTTTTAGCTTCACTTTTAGGCATATTTATTTTATTAATTATTTATTGTTTAAATTATAGCATAAAAGCATCTTTTTGGCTACCATCCGAACAGTTTACCAACCTCGTCTGCTGTTTCGCGTTTGCGAACGAGCGTGACGTCACCATTTTGGCAAATTACTTTTGCGGGTGCTGAGTTAAGGCAGTGGTGATTGGTGAATCCATCTTGATAGTTACCTGTATTCAAAAAGGCTATATACAACTTTTCGTTTGCTTCGAGATCTTCAAGGCGGGGGAGCGCGATGTAGTTGCCGCCAGCCGTATATTTATCGTCTGAGTCACACGAAAGACCAGCAAGCCACGTACGTGTCATTTTTTTAGCGCTCGCGTGATTTACGGGAACAAGGTGCCACTGTTTATGAATTGCCCATGTATCGAGCAGGTGCGTTTGAAAACTGCCGTCCAATACGTACCACTGTTTTGCAACAGCTTTGGGAATATCTTTTTTGCTGACCACCGACATAACGGTAATTTGAGCAGGAGCGACTACATATGACCCCCACTCGCAGATAATATTTGGCGGTTGAATCTCGTTTTCACGACAGAATTTATCTAAAAATTTAACGATTGAGTACACGACACTCTTGCTTGTGTAGAGGGGTTTCCCGTTGTAATTGCCGGGCAATCCTCCCCCAATATCGATGGTATCGAGTGAAGGATTCATTTTCTTAAGGCGAAGATAAATGTCCATCGCTCGCTTGAGCGGTTTAATAATATCGGCTTCTTTTGCAATTTCTGAACCAGAGTGATAGTGAAGAGTGGTAAGATTTCGGATTTTGCCCAAATTCCACAAATCGTCTGCAGCTAGACCAAAACGGTCGACGCGTTTATCCCAATATGACGAAACTTTCACATCGATGTCGACACGCACACCAACTTGCCCGCGATATTTTGAGAGCGACTCCATCTCTGACAAATCTTCAATAATAGGAACAATGTCGAGCCCATTCGATTTTAATTCTTCAATGAGTGAAAGGTACTGTGGTGTTTTTGGGCCGTTACAAATAACTTTAATACGAGAGTTAAAACGGTGTTGCTCCCACATTCTTTTTACCACCCACAATTCATTCGCCGAAGTTGTTTCGAGGTTTCCGCCTTCGCTCACAATAGGCAAAACAAATTCACGGTTCTGGTTCACCTTCATAGGGTAGTGATAATAGAACTGGCCGCGATATTTATATTCACGAATAACGTCGTCGAATAAATCCATCAAATCTTCTGCGCGTTGTTCGATCACATAGGGAAGCGCAATTTTAAGCGGCGTTCCAAACTTTTCAGCAAGTTCACGAACGTTATACTGGTAGTTGCCCTCGAAAATAACAAGGTCTCCATTTTTTGTGTAATCGAAGTACTGTGTGTTGTATTCTTTGCGATTAATTTTCCAATATTTCTTAAACACATTTCCCGCACTCGTCATACGAATTACTTTCTTTTTTCGTTTTGGTTTTGGTGAAACAGGATTCTTTTTTGAAGATTTTTTTAGTAGAAGATTTTGAGGAGTTACCGTTGGCGGAGGCTGTTCGGCGATTGGCGCCTCTTCGCGCAAAATTGGTTCAGTCATTTCTGGATGAAAAATTAAAAAACGTATCTAACAAATATCAAGTATTGATGGCGAGTGCAAGAGGAATTTCGACTATCGTCTTCGACGTCGAGCCGCAAGAATTCCCGTAGCTAGTACTATGAGTGGCGAAGTAGGGGAGTTGCCTCTCATAGTATAGCTGCATCCTTCGTTGTTTTTGTGAAGTGTATTGGTGCCAACATCTGAGCCTTGGTCTTGCATATTGGCATCAACCGGGCTTCGCATATCTTGTAGATATGTTTTTTGCGAGAGGGAATCTGTCTGCGGAGCGACCATGTCTTGCCCTTGTAAAGGCAAATCAGGAGTATCAATGAGTCCATCTATCCCATAGTCGAGAGCAGTTACTATCGCACCATCGGTTGAAGGAACAACAATATCTGTTGGCAAAATGGCTGCGTCTACGCGAGCGTCAGCGAGCGCTGCATCTAAAATCTGCGGAGCCGCATCTTCTGGCACTACAGCTGCGTCAAGAATGTGTAGCGCAGCGTCGGGTACGGGGGCAATAATAACAGATGCGTCGATGTTACTATCGGCAGTGCCGTCAGCCGATCCGTCTACTACGGCATCTGTACTGCTAACATCACTCGCATCTGCGGCATCTGCAATCGCGGCAGCGCTCAAGTCTAAAGTTGCTGCATCGGGAGTTGCACTGTCAGGTATTGATGCGTCAGGGAAAGTGGCGTCTAGTAGGGCTGCGTCGACTATCGAGGCATCTGGAATAACCGCTGCATCTGGCGCAGCAAGTACACGCAACGTAACTCGCATATGTGGCGCAAATGTTGCTCCATTAAATTCAACCTTGAATGCTCCTGCTTCGAGCTCGTAGCGTACTATGCCATTAGTCGGAGTATCTATAACCGAATTTTGACCACTCAGAATTTCTGCTCCATCTATTGAGACGCTCCCCGTATTGCCATGTAAATCATTGGTGACGTCGACTTGCAATTCTAGGTTATATGCAAATCCTTCTGGAGGAGTTGCAAAAGAATAAATAGGATCAGGAAGTTCACCGACTCGCGCTTTTTTCATTTTTTGCCAGCCAAGATTTGCAACAACATCTCCATCGTTCGAAGCATCTTGAGGGACAGAGACCTCATAAACCGGTCTACCATCTTCGCGGATCGTTACTAGTGGTGGCGTGTTGCCGTCATGATATTCAACGGCGCCATCTGTTCGTTGTGATGCATGTTCAAATCCAAGGTCATTTGATATACATGCCGTTGCTCCATTCACATCGCGCTCGCCATTTTTAAAACAAGTGGCTTGAGCAATAGCGTCACCGGTATTCATGGCAATAGAACGATCCATGCTATTTGGTTGTCCATCTTCGTCGTAGTCCAATTCATCTTCGCTCTGAATATCAGTGAGTATAAACGGACTCATGTTTACAGAATGAATGGTATCAGTCGCAAGAGGATTTTGTGGATCACCAGTTCGTTCAATAGCTCTGAATGAATTATTTATAGCTATCGTGAGAACAATGGGGTTGCTTGGGTTGTTTTCGAGTGGAATTTCGCCAGCTGCCCAAATTGAGCTCATGCCCCGTATACCTGTACCATCAGGTAGCGAAGCGTCTGCTTCATTAGGATCAACGCCATCGGGGGTTGTTGAAAATTGGCCGTTACTTAATCCTACATATAATGGGTCAACGCCACTTCCCATAGGAAGCGCAAAGTGCATTCCCATGTATCGGCCGCCGTTTCGCTCAACGATGGCAACGCGTTCGCCATATAAATAAGCACCATCACTAATATTTTCTGTCGAAAGAAAGTGGTTGGTGAGTGGAAGATTTGTGTTTGGAGATACTGCATTATAAAGACCAGCAGTCATTGCTGTTTCAAATTGGAAACAGTCCATTTGAGCATCGATCGTATACGCATTCCACCCGTTGTACCCTTGATTAATACCAATACCATTTTGGGAATGGAACAGTGAGAAGGGGCCTTTATTTACACAACCCATTATGGGTATTTGGCTCCACTGAACTACACCATTTATAACTAAGTCGGCGGTTGGGCCGTGACCTCCCTGCGAATTATCTAGTTCAACGTCGACTTCAATAGTATCTAGTCCGCCTTTACCATCTGGTTGAACGTACATCCCATTGTTTCTGAGTGGTTCAACGACGCGGCCAGTAAGTTGCGTCATGGTAATCGTGTCGCCGTCTCGTGTTAGTTGAAAGTCGGTATGTTCTGCAGTCCAAGTGCCATTTATGTCTATTCCCTGTGCGTATGTTAATCTTGCAATGCCAGGCACGCCGATATCTGAAATGCCAGGAGTTCCAGGAATATTGCCGGGCATTCTAAATTGCGCTTGGCCTTCTGCATATGATGGGGTTAGTGCAATGGCGGCGGCAAGTGCGGTGGTTTTTGCCCAGTTTGGGGGTAGCTCAAAATTTCGTCCTTTCTTATTTGCGTAAGGAGATTTTTCAGGAGTGGTATTTGCTCGTGCGATTCTTTCCATGATGAAGTGTGGTTACTTATGTGGATTAGACCGCTACTAGTTATACTAATAGGTAGTACCATACCATGGACTTAGCGAACCGTCCAACCCTTGTTTTGAGCCGATGTAATGAGCGATTGTTGCACTGTTTTCATCTCTTCATCGGTGAGGGTTCTTTCTTGTGATTGAAGCAAAATACGCATCGTGAGGGATTTTTTGCCTACACCAAGTTTTTGGGCGTCTTCAAATGAGTCAATAAACCATACATCTTGAATGAGTCCGTTTGATTCGGTTTGTTCGATAGCCTGAGCAACCTCGCCGATTTGAGTAGTTGAGTCGACGAGTGCAGAAATGTCGATTTCAATGCCGGGGAACTTTGGCATTGGTTTGTAGACGAATGGCTTTTCGCCAAGTGCGATAAGTTTTGTGAAGTTCAATTCAAAGCCCGCTGCTTGAGCATCACGTGGGCAATCGAGTTTTTTGAGAACGAGGGGATTGAGTTCGAAGATTGAGCCGAGGCGGGTGTCTCCACTTTTAATAGCTGCGTGTGCCCGTGGGTGTTTGTACGGAGCAATGGGCTCAGTCGTTTTTTCAATCGTCACATTCGGCACTTTCATTTCGCTCAAAAAAGTTCGTAGAGCGCCGAGCATTTCGGTGAATGAATCTGTATTTTTGAGAACCGAAACAGCAGCACAGTAGCGATCTTCTTTAGGCATGAATACGCCATTTTCTTTTATATACGTGCGACCGATTTCAAATAATTTTACTGTTTCATGAGTGACGGAATTTCGAACGGCTGCTTTCAATAAATTAGGTATCAAGCTAATGCGCAAATGTGTTTGATCATTTGAAAGAGGATTTGCAACGTTGAAGTGCGCCGCTTCATGTGGAGTTCCGCTCATCAAAAATTCATCGAGTTCACGTTGACCGTAGAACGAGTAGGTGAGTGATTCGTTAAAACCGAGGGCGAGCGCGAGAATCGCGCGAGCTCTTTGAATCCCTTCTCTTTCAGGGTCAGTAACCGGAGCTTTGATCGGCAACGAAACGCTGTGCGGAGCCAAATTTTCGTATCCGTGAGCGCGTGCGATTTCTTCAACTAAATCTTCTTCAATTGAAATATCTTTTGTGGCACGCCAGCTTGGAACCGTCACTCGTAAAACTCCTTTTGATTCTTTTTCTACGGTGAATTGAAGTGCTTTTAAGTAGCTCGCAATTTCTTTATCGCTTAAGTTGGTGCCGATCATGCGGTTGGCTTTTTCGACGTGCAACAAAATTGAGGGGAGTTCAGGGCGAAGTGGGTAGACATCAGTTGCTGGTCCCGCGAGCTCTGCGCCTTTGCAATATTTCAAAATTAATTGAACAGCGCGCTGAAATGCAAATCCAGTATATTCAGGGTCGAGACTTTTTTCAAAACGTGAGGCAGCTTCGCTTCGTAAGTTTTGTCGCTGAGATGTTTTGCGAACCATCACCGGATTCCAACACGCAACTTCGAGAACAATTTCGGTTGTGTCATCGGTGATTTCTGAGTTCAATCCCCCCATAATACCTGCGAGTGCGAGGGCCGATTGTCCATTCGTGACGAGTGCATCGTGAGCCGTGAGCGTGCGTTTTTTGTGGTCGAGCGTTTCGAGAACTTCGCCTTCTTGGGCAAACCTAATTACAAAAGTATCATTTTCAACAACGCGGCGATCGAACGCATGAAGTGGGTGACCCAACTCGAGCATCACGTAATTTGTAATGTCGACAATGTTATTTACCGGGCGCATGCCGCAAGCCGTTAATCGTTGCTGCATCCAGAGCGGTGATGGGCCGACTTTTAATCCTTTTACAATGACCGACATAAAACGAGCCGCGATACCGCTTTGTGCTAATTCAACTTTTACACTTTCGCCCGTAGCCGGAAACTCATTTTTGAATTTTAAAGGATTTAATTTTTTGCCCAAGAATGCAGAAAATTCACGTGCCATGCCATAGTGTCCCCACAAATCTGGGCGGTGGGTGATCGATTTATTATCGACCTCAAGAATGGTGTCGGTTTTGTTGAGCGCAACGGCCAAATTTGTGCCTGCCACGGGTGCAGCCAACTTTAGTTTTTTGCAAATGTAGCCCATGTCGGCGATCGTGATTCCTTTTTGTGGAGTCATGACGGGAAGTCCGATTTCTTCTTCGGCGCAGATCATGCCAAAGCTCGCAACTCCTCTAATTTCTGCGTTTTTAAGTTCAACCAAATCGCCTTCGCCATGCCATTTTACCCATGAACCTGGCATCGCAACCGCAACAAGTAATTCGGGTTTTACATTTTCGCCACCACAGACAATTATTTCGTTTCTGCCGCCAACATCCACCGTACACACGCGAAGTTTATCGGCATTTGGGTGTGGATTTACTTCGACGATTCTGCCAACAATCATATTTTTAAAAGCATCTGCTTCGTTTTCAAATCCTTCAACTTCACACATACGCACGGTGAGTAATTCACCAAGTCGTTGCGGTGAAATATCAGTTGGAATGTCTACAAATTCTTTGAGCCAATTTAAAGAAAGTTTCATCGGTCTGTACGCTAAGTAATATTAAAACTGTTTTATAAATCGTAAATCGCCGCTTGAAAGAAGGCGAATATCGTCGATGTTGTATTTCATCATCACCAAACGAGTCAGGCCAAAACCAAACGCCCAGCCTTGATATTTTGTCGCGTCGATGCCACCAGCTTTTAGTACATTTGGGTGAACCATTCCTGCGCCCATGAACTCTAACCAGCCGGTGCCTTTACATACTCGGCAGCCTTTTGCGTTGCACAAGGTACATGACATGTCGAGCTCGATTCCTGGCTCCACGAAAGGGAAATAGCCTGGTCTGAATCGTACTAACATTTCGCGGCCAAAGAGTTTTGTTAAAAATTCTTGCATAACTCCTTTTAAGTCTGCGAGTGAAATGTTTTCGTCGATTAACAACCCTTCAACTTGGTCGAAGGTGTGTTCGTGACGTGCGTCGGTTGCCTCGTTTCTAAATACGCGGCCTGGTGCAATAATTCGTAGAGGTGCGCCATATTTTTTCATTGATCGAATTTGTACGGGAGATGTTTGCGTGCGCATAACCAAGCGTCCTTCAGTTGCATCGGCATCGCCGTTTATGAAAAACGTGTCTTGCATGTCGCGTGCGGGGTGCCAGCTGGGAACATTCAACGCCTCGAAGTTGTAGTACTCACTTTCGATTTCGGGTCCGTCCATTACCGCAAATCCCATCGAGCTGAAAATTCGCTCGACTTCGTTTTGAACGAGGGTGAGTGGGTGAAGGTGTCCAACTTCAAATTGCTTGCCCGGTGCAGTTGGGTCTACCCATTTGTTATGAAGTGCGCGCTGTAAATCCGCCTCTTCTAGCTCTTTTTTTCGTGATTCATACACTGTCTCTAGTTCTTTTTTAACCACATTGCATGCCTGCCCAAAGGCCGCCTTCTGTGATTTTTCGATGGTCGCGATTGACTGCATAACCAGTGTCATTGCGCCTTTTCGCCCCAAAACCTGCACGTGAGAATTATATAATTCGTCGACGCTTTTGGCTTCGGCAAAGGCTTTTAAGGCTGCGTTTTTGATTTGTTCGAGTTCCATAATGAGTGGTACCCACAAAGTGGATCGTGCGGTTACTGTAATATAAAAAACTGCTTACGGCAAAAGGATTCGGGGAGGGTGGGATTTAGAGGCCATTTATGATATAATTAACAGATGGCAAAAATAAAAATAAACAATATTATTTTACGTTCTCCGTTGCTCAGCAAAGAGCAAAAAAAATCACTTTTGGAGTCTCTCGACACACGGACAGAAAATCAGCTGATTAAACTAACTGATATTCTGCTCAACTCTGAGGCTGAATTCTTCAAAATGTACTCAAAGGCGGGCGGTAATTCAAATGCGATAAACACGTTCGTTTCAAACAAAAATATATACCTAGAATCGTTCAATGGCTGATTTTGATAAAATAAATAGAAGTATCGACGATGGGCAAGATCTCGTACAAGCCTCATTTGAATCGACGATCGACACCAAAGACGATGAGATTGGGTTGAAATCGTTTGTAAAAAATGTCGATGATTTTCAAGATCGCATGACGAAGTTGAAGATCAGCGATGACAAAAAACTCGCAATCTTCGGAGACCTCGATGTGTTTTTTAAAACAGAAGTTATCACGCATCTTCCGCTCGAAGGAATTCAGCAGATGGAAGAATTATGCAAATCACTTGAGCAAAAACTTGTGGAGCTTGAGCGGGAGGCTGCGCCGAAACAAAGTGAGCAAGATAAAAAGCCAGAGGCGTCGCCTATGCCAGACTTTGGGCTCGATTTTCTCGAACAAAGCGTTTTGGGTATCAAAAATTCGTATGAAGATGCGCAGGCTCTTGAGGCGGCAAAAAGTGAACTATTGAACAATACCATCGAAGGAAAAACGATCGAGCAAAACAAGGCAACAGTTGAAGCCTGTCAGCGTCAGCTGGAGCGACTCGGTGTGCAAATACGAGGTCAAAGCGATAAAATTTCCATTTTGAATAGGATTCTTTCAAGCGATAATTTAGCCGAGGCCGTTCGTCATAACGCGAAGATCGCTACAAATACCAAAGACATAATTTCGCAGGGCATACACATCATGACCATGGCTCGCGAAAAATCCGAAATAATTAAAAATCGATAGAGAAGACCGAGGTAGAGACGAAAAAAATCCTCGACCTCATGTATGTGAGCGCATATTTTGAAGCAACGCAGTCGGGAGATGCACAGCGAGTAGACAACGTCTTGCTCGCCGCTTTTGATAGACTTGGGGCAGACGTGCCAGTACAGTTGAAGACTCTTGTTGAAGAGGCGAAAATACGTGCTACAGATGTAGCGAGTGCAAAATCTGACGCGGGTGATGCAGCTGTTTTTGACAGCTTGTATTACAGTGGCAACTACGCAGAAGCCCTCAAATTGTTTGCGCAGAAAAATAAAGAAAATGCATCGCTCGGCGAAGGTTTTTTGAAATACTCCGCTCGCGAAATTTCTTTAGCGTACGACGAAACAATTTCCACTCGGGCAAAAGAAAGCAAAGCGGCAACACGCGGTATTGAGCAATTTTCGCCAGCCGGCAAAAAACTTTCCGAGGGCTATGTGCGAATTTTGTTTCCACAAGATACACAGGCAAATCGTTACGGTATGCGTTCGGGCCGCGCACTCACTCTCGCAAAAAAACTCCCCGACGGAAGCATCTCCGTTTCATGTTTCGATTCTTCGGGCCAACTGCGAAGACTCAGAGACAACGTCTCATTTACGGTCACCCCTGACGATGTTAAAAAATCAGAGCAAGAAGAGAAGTTTATCGAAGATAATGTAGACAAAGTGATGGCGAAAATGCCGAGCTTTAAGTCTCTCTCAAAGGCTGCAAATACCGTGCAGAGCAAATTTGACCCCATGCAACAACTTTTCGTTGCGGGCAAAGAGGGTCACATGCCGGGCGTCTATGTTGAGAATGTTAAAAGACTGGCACTCACGCTCCAGAAAGACAACGGAATGGACGACCTAAAGGCGAATCTTGATGCCGCAAAAGAAGACCTCGCCATTTTAAGAAAA
>CAYHBN010000011.1:0-27825 GCA_964354865.1 uncultured Candidatus Peribacteria bacterium | reverse complement strand
AATCACACAGAACCGATTCGAACAGCTGCTTTGGAACAAATCTCCACCTCTGGGCTCACACTAGCTAGCCCGCTGCCTCGAGAAACTGTTACTTATGCATGTGCCACTCCAGCCCAAATCAATACGACAAAAACCATATCACGGCGCCAAGCACCACTGCCAATAAATATTGAAGATATTGCGTTTTAGTTTTTATGGAGCCGTTGACCAGAATTGAACTGGTGACCTCATCCTTCGCTTACACCTCTGTTTCTAATACCTATATCAGAGGACTAGACTGTATCTTGAGCATATCTCGACATGTCGAGATGAAGCTCCCCTTGTCAGTCGTTCGGGCCTCCGTCTGCTTTTTTGAGAAGCGGAGCGGATGCCACGGTCTTAGCCCTAGGTGGGCCGTTAACCGTAATTCGGGATTCACCTTCCGCTTTCACGGGAAGTGGGCGAGAGGCGTTGCGCCTCACCATGGATGTGCTCTACCAACTGAGCTACAACGGCATGCGGATTGTGTTTCAAGTAATCAAGTGCGACATCAAAAAGCCGCTTTAATTTAGTGTTAAACACAGCAATTTGCAATACCCCATACTTACTCTTCTTTTTATACGTGCCCTTGCCTACCGATTTTGTAACTGTAATTTTTCCAAAACGCTCCTTCTTCACTTCCAACTTTCGCGCCCAAAAGCCCATCACTTTCTCTGGATTATGATCTCCAAAAATCTGCAAAGAATACTTGAATTTCTCTTCTTTGACATTGAATATATCCTTCAAGAAACCTTTAAAATAAAGGATTATATCAGGGTCTGAATTTCCAAGCCTCACTCCATTTGAGTTTAATTTCATGCCTTCTCCCCAGAAAAGCCCTATACCTAATCCAAAAGAGAATGCATCGTCGATCCTCTCAACTGACTTAAACAAAAATGGGTCACCATCTCGGTTGTTTTTAATATATAGCGCATTACTTCGAGATCTTTTTGAAAGATGATATTTATTCATCAAATAATCTATCTTCCGCACATTCACATTCAACAAAACCGAGATCACTTGCATTGAATTTCCACTATCATAAAGCTCCTTTAAAACTGCCTTCGAAATAGTCGACGTACCATTCATACTCGAAGTGTATATAGTCCTAAAAATTAGAGCAATATCTTACTTATTTTGCAATTTTCCCTTTGCTCTCGCGATCAATCAAAACTTCGAGCGTCCTCATGCGCACTTCATTAATGGCGCCGACCTGTTCTATAAATCCTTCAAATGTTTTTACCTGATGAGAACGGCAATCGTATCCCCGTAAAATAAGTTCAACAATTGCGTGTACTGCTCGACTTATTTCGAGAGCTTCTTCGTATCTTTTTGCCTGAATAAGAAGTTCGACCATCTTAAATTTACAGCGATATTCGCGCACACCCCTGCCCTCAAGAATCGCATAACACCTAATTGCATGGTCAAGATTCCCCTCGCGTGCAGCTTTTTCTGCGGCGTCGGGCAGTTTCTCGTCCGATAACCCTTTTAGTTGCTGAGAATCCGCATCGGCCCCCGCTAATTCTTTACAAAGTGATTTTACAGGATCAATAAACAAAGTTCCCAGTGTTGCCATCGAAATTTTCGCTGATTTTTCGTTTGCAGCAGCATGACGATCCGGTGCCGTTACTTTTATAGTAAGGACTTGTAAGGCAGCATCGAGCGCAGGCCCGTTATCTCCTACCAACAATAACGCGTCCGATAACCCTCTGTGAAATCCCGCACTCGAAGACACGCGTCGAACCAATTCGCGTTGAACTTGCACCATAAGGTGATGCGCTTCTAATGAGTCCATTTTTCGGAGCTGTGTGGAAAATACAATTAAATCAGAATCTAAAACGGATTCCCATCCTCCATCAAAATCACACTCCTCTATTTCTGCTGTCTGCGCACGCGCGACCCCGTTTTTTCGCTCAATAATTTTTCGACACTCTCGTTCTCCTCGTGAATTTTTCTCTCGTTTAAAAAGGATTTTCGCAACCCGAGCCATGCATTTCGCGACTTCATGCTCCCCGGCTGCATACAGATCTTTCGCATACACAAGCCTTTCTTCTGGGGTGCGCAATGTGGCATCAACGATTCGCGCCTGAATATGAGAGGTAATCGCGTGGGCCTGTGCACTATTCGCACGCCCGCGCAATTGACGTAGATCATCTTCTTTTACTCGCGTTAAATTTCTATCGGTTCTCTCACTAAAAGGCGATGGCGTCTGTGGCATGCTCACAATTTCGTCGAGCACTATCGTTGGAAAAAGAGACGCAGCGCGCTCCCATTCATCTTGATCGACATAACTAAAACAATGCTCTAAAACCTGCGCATAATATTTCGCAAGTTGAGGTGTCAGCGGCTGCAACGCAACAAGCGCCACAAGTGGCTTGAGCGTGTCTGCAACATTATTAGACTGCTTCGCCATACCATAGTCGAGATTTTGCATGAGCGCCTCTATCGTCGACTCAACCAAATTTCCATTCACTGGAAACTCCCCTAGTTCGGTAAAACCTTGAGCAAGTGGTTCAAGGACTTCGCGGGAGTATTCAATAGATTCAGGATCACCAACAATAAACACAAGCTGCTTCATGATAGAAGCAACACTCAGCGTCTGTTTTTCAGCTGCAAGCTTTCTGATCGAAGGTTCTTCTGTAAATTCACTTGGAGCAAGATGCATAGATGAGTCGGTCAATGAACAAACCGGCTACATAATCTCCCACTGATACGGCATTCTGTCAACTCCCCAATCCTACAAGCGCCAAAACCCAAGTCGAAATAGTACTCACCAAATAATTGAGGATTGAAATTCCCGTAACCCATTTTAAAATCATCTGATCAAAGGCGATAAAAACCAAAACCCACATAACGCCCGACTCTAAATACGCGTCGTACTGGCGGCGAAAACGGTATGGGACAAAAACGCCGATAATCTTCGACCCATCGAACGGAGGAAACGGCAAAATGTTCAACGAAAACAACAAAATATTGACTATAAAGAACACGCCGATAAATTCGAAAAATACCGTATTCGCAAATGCGCTCGCCGATAAATATTTCAAAGGAATCGCCGCAACAATGGCCATTAACAAATTTGACGCCGGGCCTGCTAATCCTATTAATGCACTATCACGCGTTGGCTTTCGTAAATTATTGGGATTAAATACCACCGGCTTTCCCCATCCAAATTTAAAGAAAATCAATGCAAGCGTACCAAGCGGATCAAGGTGCCGCATCGGATTTAAACTCACGCGCCCATGAATTTTTGGCGTTGGATCTCCTAAAAAAACGGCGGTCACCGCATGGCAAAATTCGTGAACAGTTACGGCCATTACGAGTGCGAAAATTCCTAAAATCATTGTCATAGGCTTTTAGTGTACTACGTGGGTGTACTTATTTGTAGTGGGTATCAGATGGAAAGTTTTTTGCGCAGACGTATACTGAAGACCTATGATAGAAAGAAAAGAAAAACCCATCACGCTTGATAGGCCTGCCGTTCCCGTAGAATCAAGAGCTACCCTGAGCCCGGAGGTGTTAACAATCGCCCGAGCCTTACAAACGAGGCTTGCACTATTGAATCAAAACCAGCCAAAGCCACGACCACGAGGAATTGGTGAAACACAGGCAGCACCAGAAGCTCCACAAAAAAAAGAAATAACTATGAAGGTTGCACTGTGTGGAAGTCCAAATGATCCCCTTTTTACCGCGTGGGTCGCCGCTATGAAAGATCGAGCTGGTGATGCCACATTTGGAGAAACGGAAACCGATGGCACATTAACCTTTCCAGGCCCTGAAACGGTACGAATTAATTGGGGTAATTCAAATCTCGTAGTCGAACCACGAAGCATGAGGCATTTAGCCCTTACTCCTCAAACAATTCTCGACATGGATACCGTACAAGGTATTGAAAGTGTGACGGGACGTTGGGTAAAAGACATGTGTGAAGCCCTAGAAGCATGGGGCACAGAAACACCAGCAAATGCTAAAAGCACACCTCGCCGGGCGGCTCAACAACCTGTACTGCAATCTAATGAGGCTACTTTATAATTTTCCCTTGCATAATTTAATAGACCTAGGGTAACCTGTGGCGGCTTATGGCAATGCGATGCGAAAATTGCGGAAAAGGTCCTTCAGTGGGACACACGATTAGTCACTCGAACATCAAGACTCTTCGCCGATATCTCCCTAACTTGCTTAGAAAGAGATTTCAGACCGAAGATGGCACTGTTGTTTACGTGAAAATCTGTACAGCTTGTTTGCGAACAATGGTTAAACCACCTCGCACACGGTTGAACAAAAAGGCTCGAACTACTAAAAGACCTGCTCCTGCTGCAAAGCGAGCTCCTAAGACGAAAAAGCCTAAGGAGGTAAAGGTCGCGGCGTAGTTTCACTTTTGTACTAACTTTTAAAATACTCTCTTCATAGGGGGTATTTTGTTTTTGTAAATTTCGCCTGTAGACAAAGAAGGTTGCTTACAGATCCTTATGCATAAACATTGTATAAGGGTCGAAAATTCCACAATCCTCGTAGCCCCATTTTTTATATATCTCAAGAGCGGGATTATTTCGATTTACACCAAGCTGTAGGCGCCAGTTTGGTTTTAACATGTCTCCTCTTCGCCTTGCTTCTGCTTCGAATGCTCGGTTCAACTCACTCGAAACACCTGTCCCGCGAGCCAATGCATCGACAATCAACCAACTCATTTGCACATACCACCCTGCACCTTCAACTTCATACTGATTCATCTCTAAAACTCCTAACACTCTCGCTGCAATATCATGTGCAACAAAAAATACATGACCATTTTCAATTAATCCCTTAATGCCATCTGGAGCTGAGCGAAGTGCAAGACCTTTTGCGGCTGCATCATCGTCAATAAAACCCGTTTCTGACTCAGAGGTAAATAATCGCACCAACTCAGCAAAAACCTCTTCGGGTGGTGATGATTCTGTATCGAATTGAGAGACCGCAAGTGCCATAAAAGAATGGCACAATACGCCATTTATTTGCTTTTGTCAAATTTGAGAGATGCGGAATTGATGCAGAACCTCTCACAGGTGGTTTCTCGCGGGCCATCGGGGAATACGTGGCCTAAGTGGGCGCCACATCTTTTGCAAATAACCTCGGTGCGCTCCATGCCGTGAGAATCGTCGACCTTCTTTTCGACGTTCGCATTGTCGAGGGGCCGGTCAAAACTTGGCCAGCCGCTTCCTGAATCAAATTTATTATCGGATTTAAAAAGTTCGAGCCCGCAGTTTGAGCATTTATACATGCCTTTTTCATGGTTGTTCCAAAATTCACCGGTGAAAGGAGCCTCTGTCCCCTTTTCACGGGTTACGTGGTATTGCTCTTCGGTTAACTGGGCGCGCCACTCGGTATGAGATTTTGTGATTTTCTCTGGTTGTGGTGATGAGTCGTTCATAGTAACAGTGTAGCAGAGCCGTGAATCCAATTGCCCCGGATACCTGTTTGCGCTACAGTGAGGCCTTAATTTATATTCAACACATTCTTTTATGAAGGAATCACTACAAGAAAAGGCTACAGCGTTTATGGCAGCGTCGCTTTTGTTAATTCCAGTAGTCCCAAAAGTAGTGAATAATTTAAGGGAAGATCGAGCAAGGGAAGAGGCAAAGGAAACCTGTGCTGTGCTCGGTAGTCAGGTTGAGAAAGCAATTATCGCAACAATGCACGATGCCCCAGATACACGCGCAGGGGTTGCATATTATGCAAACATGCAAAGAAAGCTCACAGAAGAAACGTGTCTTGACGAACATAGTGTGAAAGCGAAGAAATGATAATTTGGCGTGGTACGAAGTACTATGGGCCGGGTACCCACAAAGTGGGTGGCGGAGGAACAGGGATTCGAACCCTGGAGAGCCTTGCGACCCTACATCGTTTCCAACGATGCGCACTCGACCACTATGCGATTCCTCCACTTGTACACGCCGACTGGCGCTCAGTCGCACTAATTGCGGGCTCCTTCGCTGGTCGTCGGTCGCGCCGTGCGCTCCTTCATTTCAGAGTGTACACGCCGACTGCCTGCCCCGCTTTGCGGTGGGCACAGCCAATCCTATCACAAACAAACTGTTTTCACAAAAAAACACATGGCTTACAGAAGGCCTAAAGTGCCGTTTTGAGTTGTCCCGCAAGCGGGATGAACGACGCGCGCAACTGCGCATAAAGTAAATTTTAAATACGTCAAACTGACGCTTTGCTAAATAACCGGTGATATACATCACATAGAAAAAAGGGCTCAAATATGCTATAATTTCATGAAATAACAAAAATAAAACTATGGCAAATCACAACTCCCTCGAAATGGGACGAAAATATAACAGCCAAGCTGAACTCTATCCGCCCGTCTCAGAAAAAGAACGCTTGGAATTTGGTGGGATCAAAATGGAACCAGTTACCATCGATCGACAGAACTCAAGCATGAGCAAAGCGCTCACTACAGGGCTCAACACATTTGCAGCAACTATCGGTGAATCAAAGCCAAACACCCGAAAGCTCGTTGATCAGATTGTGCGTATTGCGCGAAGCGCAGGAATGAACGTCGATAAGGTACACCCTGGCGACATATTCGAAATAAAAGCAAAAACGCTTTTGGTAACAATGTCGAACGGCAAAAAGTTGGCGATTCCGCTTTCGAAAGAAGGTATTCCAGAAAACACGCTCGAAACGGGCGCCGAGGTATTAGTAAAACGAGAACAGATTAAAGATTCAACGAGACAAGAATGGGAAGATCTTCTTGAAGCCGACATGACAAAAATCCTATACGATTCAATGCTCGCTCGCGGCATTACATTTACCAAAGAAAACCGCCTGAGAATTTGGAGCAAACTTTCTGCGACTGGAAATGCCTATGTAAAGGCTATGGAGGCGCATGGCTCAAAACGACTTATTGCGGCACTCGATGCCGACAAAGATTTTTTGGCGAAAAAATATACAGGTTCGGCGATTCAACATCTTGCGATGATCGAGTATCTTCGTACATATGGGCTCGATGCGTTTATCGATTCGCTCGAAGAAGACAAATCTACTATAAATTTAATAGCTGAACCAACGTTCAATCTCCCCACTCCAAAACCCGAGACACCGCCTGCTCCCGAAAAAGTTGACGAAGAAATAGGTGATGCAAGCGTACGAATGTTTGTTGATGCAGCTAAAAATCCAGAATTTAAAGGAGCTATAACCATCGACCGTACAGCCGTAGAAGAAAATGGACTCAAATTTGTTACGGGTACCATTACACTCAGAGAAAATGGCAAACCGGTTTCGTTTCCACTCAAAATAGACGTTACGACTCCTATTGAAAATAAACTGCAAATACAATTGTACGGCTATAAAAATGCACAAGATGATTTAGGAAAAGTAAATGCCGTAGAGAGCCTAAAAGAAGCGACAATAGCGTACAATAAAGCAATTGAGGCTCACCGTAGTCTCTCTCAAAAACTTCCAACGTTTCTTGCGAAAGCAGGATACACAGGAATATCGCGTGACAATTCAAAAGAAGCAACTGAAGGAATCTATGAATATTCATTTACCGCAAAGGGTAAAGAAACAATCTTATTGAGCGTCATGAGTGAACCAGCAAGCGGAAACGTTCTGTCTATTACAACCACAATAGGAGATAGACTCCTTGGAGATGGCACATATTCAGGAACTCTTTCTGATATTCAACCACTCCTACTTCAGGCAATTACCGAGAATGACAACGAGCTCACACAAAAAAAACAATTTGAATCACGAGTGTCTCAGTTCACTAAAGACTTTGATTCCGCCGTGAAAAAACACGAAATTGTCGAAATAAATAAAAATCCTTCGCTTATAAAGTTTTCCCTCGGCGATAGAAAAGAAATTCAAGCAGAAGTAAAAATAAATGGATTAGCACACACCATGAATCTCACTGTCTTTTTAGGAATAAAAGGAGCAGCAAATAAAGATGTTTCAACCTTCGCCGAAGCACTGGAATTTGTAAAAATAAAAGCACCAGAGTTCGCCGAAATTCCGCCTGCAAAAAATGAACGATCTGAGGCAGAAGTAGCTGCAGAAAAACTCGTTACCGAGGCCCTTACTGACGGAAAAACACTCCCTCAAGAATTTAAAGGCACTCCAACAAAATCGACTATCGGAGAACGTGACGCACTTGAAATGGTGAGCTCTGATCAACAAAAACACATGCGTATTGCGATAAAACCCGATGCAGATGGAAGGTACTTCGGTATGTATCAATCCGACTCCGCAAAAGAACCAGTCATTGGGTACGACAAAGATCTACGAAAATTAATTACCGTCCTTTTGAATAAGGCAAAAACCGCCGAGAGCCTCGAAGAGTAAATTCATTTTTCTCCTTTCCCCTACCCTTTCTTTTGCGACGCCGCCATGTAGTTGACGAGTCTATATAAAGCGCGCATGCCGACGACCGCATCCCATGAGTGCATATCACTTGGCACAATCACGCCCGGGGCAACTTCGGAAAGATCAAAGCCAATTATGCGACGGCCGCTTTCGACGAGCATTTTTACCAAATACATAACTTGCTCGTAGTCGAGACCGCCCGGTACTGGCGTACCAGTATGTGGGCACAAAGTTGGATCAAGCGCATCAATATCAAAACTGATGTACACCTCTTTGCCGAGTGAGCCGACAATTTTTTTACACTGCCACTGCCAGGTGTTTCCCGAGTAGTTCGCGTGTTTGATTTCGCGATCGGTAAAGGCAGTAATTGGGCAGAAGCGCTTTGGCCCGGCGCGCACCGAGCTATCGGAGTCAACCGGTTTGGTGCGTGAATTTTTAATTAAATCCGCCTCGTCTTGGCAGTAGTCGCGAATCGCAACAACGGTCATTTTTTCAACCTGACTCAAGCGACGTGCGTTATTCATGATCGACGCGTGCGAGTAGGTAAAGCCTTCGTAGGCATCGCGCAAGTCTGCATGCGCATCGATATGCAAAATTGAAAAGGATTTTTTCGCGGCCACGTATCTCTCATTAAGCTCTCGAATAAGCCCGAGTGAGACGCTGTGTTCTCCTCCTAAAATACAGACCATTTTTCCTGCATCGAGATTCTTCTTAACTAGTTTTTGAACCCACTGATTTAGTTTTTCGCACTCCGTATTAATTTCATCGTAGTGCGCTTTTACTTTTTTATCTTGAGGATTTCCGCCTGCCGCCAAATGGTCGAGACACTTAATTGCCTTCGCACGAAGCGACTTATTTTTGCGCTCCCACTCCTTCGAAATCGGCTCCATGGCAATTCCCAGCTTGTAGCAATCCTTCATTTCTTCATCGAACAAATCCATTTGCACCGAGGCATCGAGCATCGTTTTAGGACCTTCATGTGCACCATCACGATACGAAACCGTTACATCCCACGGCACGGGAATAACCACCGCACGGGCTTCGTCTATACTAAAAGGAAGTCCGTATAAGTTACCGTTTAAGGCAGCGATTGCACTAGGGTCGAAGTTTGCAGGTATTGACATATTGATATTTTAAGTTTAAAAAAGGATTATGAAGACCGCTGAAGTACGAGATATTTATAGTATAGACGATCTTATAGATTCATCAAAAAAAATGGCGCTCGCGCAAAACGGATTTTCGGCGCTTCGACGAGCGGGACTCATTAAAAAACCAACATTGAATTTTACCGATAATGAAGGGTACCAATGCACTCCCGTAAGTGATGTAGATAAAAGTGTAACACTCCCACTGGCGCTGATAGGTTTTGCGATTGAGAATCCGAAAGATACATACTGGAGTCGATTCTTTCTACGAGCCATAGAAACGCTCAAAAAAAGCGGAATGCTTTCGAGTCAAACAGACGAAGAACAAACATCTACGCATACGGGGTTACTTGTAAATTCTGTTGAAACGCTCACCTACATAACTCCTCGCGGTGGGCCTACGCCTGCACATTTAAGAAATGTCCTTGCTGCGCGGGTTCGGACTATAATTAGTGCTGCACAAGCCGAAGCAGCGAAACAAAGAACAATTATTATTCCCGCGCCCGTTGCTAATCCGGTAAGCCTAAAAAAGAAACCTAAAATCTACGACGCGCTCGCTCATGTGCCCGAGTTCAAAGATGGCGCACTCGAAAAAACAGTCAAAACATGGGCTGATTTTTTCTCAGAGCTCTACGGAAAAGTTATCGATATCGATGATCTTACTTTTTGCGGTGATGTTGAAAAACTTACGGCTGAACTTTTTATGAAACCGGCAAAACCAATTGTTCGCGTTGACCAAAAACATCACGACAGAGAATATTTAGGGCACCTGCTTTCGAGAGCCCAATCGTTTGGAGTCGAAATAATTCTCGACAAACAAATTCCGTACGACAGCATACGGTATCCAACTGCTCAATTTAAAGACCATACGCCAGGAAGTAATCCTATTACACGATCGGGACATTTACTTTATTACAACGACGATCGCCGAAAAGAGTTAGTACGCCCAGACATAATGAAAGATGAAACTCCATGTATTTCGTTTATTCGAGGCCATGAGGCAACTCCGCCAGGATTCATTCAATACACCGCAATCGAAGAACTTGCATCACTCGATGACATTGTTTCTGCCTTTGTTTTCTCGGGGTGGGCACGAAAAAACGACCCGGCACTCGGGCAATCATACCTGAATGTTATGCCCCTCGACGCTCGTATGCATACCGCAAACTGTACAAACTTTGGCCGCGCTATTACCGCAAAAAGAACCAGCCAGACCGTACTGCGAATTTCAGATTTTTTGCCGACGGAACGATTGCTACATGGGGTGAAAAAAGTATAATGAATCTATGAATAAATATATTGCTGAAACTTTCGGTACATTCATTTTTGTTCTTGCGGCGGCTGGTTCAATTTTGGCTAATAATCAAACAGGAGGAGCACTTGGTATTGTGGGAATCGCCCTCGTTCATGTTTTCGCTCTCGCAGCGGTTATTTATTCGATATCGCACGTTTCAGGCGGGCATGTGAATCCTGCTATTTCTATTGCACAAGCCCTTACAGGACACCTTAAGCCACTCGTTGCACTTGGCTATGTGGGATCTCAATTGCTCGGCGCGGTTGGCGCGGCACTCGTTTTAAAATTTCTCTTTGCAGGAGTTTCGGCACAATTATTTTTAGGAGATACGACGCTAGGAACAAATGTCACTCCCCTTACCGCGATTGTGGCTGAGGCTCTCTTCACCTTCGCATTGTCATGGGTTGTCTACGGCGCAGCAGTTTCGAAAAAGGCGACGCCCGGTTTTGGCGCACTCGCAATTGGTATGACTCTTGGCGTTGCCGTTTTGCTTATCGGACATATTTCAGGAGCGAGCTTGAATCCCGCTCGTTCATTTGGCCCTGCACTTATTTCTGCACACTGGGATAATCATTTTATTTACTGGGTTGGTCCCCTTCTTGGTGCGATAGTCGCAGGGGTAATGCAGCACTTTGTAATTGAGAAGAGCCGGTAAGAAAGACCTAATCCATGCGCCCAAAAACTCCTGAACTCATACTGATTGCAAAGAATAAAAAAGCGTTTTTTGATTATGAGATTACCGAAAAATACGAGGCGGGTATTGTGTTAACCGGTCCCGAGGTAAAGTCGATTCGTGCGAAAAAATTACAGCTGAAAGGCAGCTATATTCAAATTATCGGTGGCCGGGCGATGGTCGTGAATATGCATATTTCGGAGTATAAAAATTCACCAGACGCCAGCTTCGACCCAACGCACTCGCGCATAATCCTACTGAACAAAAAACAGATCGAAGAAGTAGCCGATTTTCTATCGCAAAAAGGACTTACCGTTATTCCCCTCGAGGTGTACACCAAAGGCAATCTGATTAAGTTGACGATCGGCGTTTGCCGTGGTCGAAAACAACACGATAAGCGCGAGGTGCTGCGAGAACGAGCAGTGACGAGAGATGTGGAACAGAAGGTAAAATACCGATAGTTGTGGGTGGGCTCAAATTTCACCGGTGAAAAATTATTAGTCAGGATATTTTTATAAAAGAATTGGCTCTAAATAATGCAGCCGAAAAACTTCAACTTGACGCACTTTTTTATACGAAATGCGAAATCAATTTACGGCTTGAATGAGGGGTAAAATCGGGGTGCTAATTTTTGCGTGAAAAACATGTTAAAATGCTATAAGAGAGCCAAAAATGCCTTGTTCTTGATAGTAATTTTTGAGAGGATTTTGACATCGAATCCTTAACTAAAATCACTATGAATATTGCACAACAACTCCACTACGAATTTATTAAGTTTGGACGAATACGGCTCTCGCTGAAAAACAAAATGTTGGCGATTCTGCCTGATATTTACGAGAGCGGCATTTGGAAAAAATATGCGGGATCGATCATTGAATATTGCGGCAAATTCGGTGATATTGCGCCAACAACCGTGATGAAACGCCTAAAAATCGAGCCACTACTTAAAGACAAGCCATATTTGAGAGCCGCTATCGAGACCGCAGGAGTCCATAAAGTGGCAATGGTCGCAAAACTTGCAACACCAGAAACAGACAAAAACTACGCCGAAAAGGTTTTGAATATGAGTAAAACGGCGACTCAAACTATGTCGAAAGAGGAACGGGCTGCGAAAAAGTCAGGTAGAACAACTGAACAAAACGTGGGGCTTTTCGGCGACGAGCAAAAACAGCATTGCAGCGCGGTACCAACGCTCAAGAAAATTGAGCTCGATGCCGATGCGAGCTTTCTGTTTATGAAGCTCAAGGCGAAGTTCGGTAAACATTTGAGCGATTCAAAATTTATTAAGTTAGTTCTCGAGGCGACGAATGCGGCTAACGAAAAAACGAAAAAAATAAAGCAAACTGTTACAGAAAATTTCACCGGTGATATCGACGAAATACCAGTAACTCGTTATATTCACGCCCCACAAAAACGCGAAGTCATCGCCCGAACAAACGGCAGATGTAGTTACCCAAACTGCAACTTACCCTACGCGGTTATTCATCATACCGACCGCTACAGTGAGAGCAAAAGTCATAAATCAATTATCCTTTTATGCAAGGTGCACCACGAGTTCGCGCATAACAACCTCATCGTAAATGAACAACAAATCTCATGCGAGTGGAGAATGGCAGTCGTAAAAAATCCTTCAACAAAAAATTCTCTAGCTGACGTGCTGTATCGAAAATATCGACTGAAGGCATTGATGTAATATAACTGTGTAAACTTATGACTAAAAAATTACAGCTACAGGAAAAAATCCCCGTTACGGAAATCAATGTACAATCACCAAGTTTTGATTTTCTTAACGATGAACCTGATTTATACTCGCGCAGAGAGCTTAAAAAACTCAATCAGTCCACTTTGAACGGGCATAAAAAAATCCCCGGTGAAAAACACCCCCTAGCCTGATATTCACCTTTTGTTCAAGTTCAGGTAAACTGCCGCCAATATGAAACAATTCAGTCATCCGACCGTTCCTCAGCTTGAACAAATGCACCGCTCACTCGTTGAGGGTTTGCGCGCTTTTTGCATGAAACAAGGTATTCACAAAGCAGTGCTTGGTTTGTCTGGTGGTGTCGACTCTGCCCTCACTTTGAAAATCGCTGTTGATGCGCTTGGTCCCGAGAATGTGACCGCGATCATGATGCCCGAAATTGGCCTTACTCACTCGACAAATATTGAGCATGCGAAAATGATGTGTGCGTTTTTTGGTGTAAAAAATTATCAAATTGCGATTAATGGCTTGTTACAGGATTTTAATACCGCTCCATGGAAGCCAAGTCGTTTGGCGCAGATGAATACGAAGGCGCGTGTACGAGCCGTTTTGCTCTACAGCTACGCAAATACCGAGAATGCATTAGTTTTGGGAACATCGAATAAAAGCGAAATGTTATTAGGATACGGCACAAAATATGGAGACATGGCCGCCGACGTCGAGGTCATTGGCGAACTCTTGAAAACTGAGGTTATTGCGCTTGCCGACCACGTTGGACTCCCACTCGAAATTGTAAATAAAAAACCAACTGCCGAGTTGGCACCAGGCCAAACCGACGAAGAAGAAATGGGCGCGCTCTACATCGATATGGATCAAGTATTGGTAAACATCGAAGACGGCGAAGAGGCGTGTTTAGCTGTTGGATTGCCTGAGCAACATGTTCGACTCGTCTTTAGACGCCACAAGGCGAGCGAGCACAAGCGCGCGATGCCGCCTTCAATCAGCATTTAGGGGGTAAACTTTCTCTTCCCCTCTTTCCTCTATTCTCTTCTTTTCCATCTATTTCCGCTCTTCCCTCTCTTTTCATCGGCCGCTTTCAGCCGTTTCATAACGGCCACCTCGATGCCCTTAAGCAGATTTTTGCGCGTGAAGAAAAAGTGATTATTGCGATTGGCAGCTCAAATGTCAGCGGCACTGAAGGGAATCCGTATACCGCCGAAGTGCGCGCGCGTTTTATACAAGCGGCGCTGAGCAGTTTTTCCGAATACGAGGGTCGCTACACCATCGTCGAAGTTCCCGATATAAACGACAACCCAAAGTGGCCGGCGCACGTTGAAGCAACTGTTGCGGGCGAGCAGCGGCGAGATTCTGCAAAGACCGCAAATTTCGGCTCCGTGTATACCGGTTCTCCCTTGACGAAAGCCCTTTTCACGCAGTATAGTTCGCACCCGGTAGAAGACCTCAAAAAAAACATCGAGGTAAGTGCCACTGACGTACGTAATAAAATAATGAATGGTGATGATTGGCAGTGGATGGTTCCAAAATCTGTAGCAGAATTAATAACTTCTCTATGAACATAAACCCGTTGATTTTCCGCGCTTACGATATTCGTGGTATTGCCGATAGCGATTTTCACAGCCCAGACCTGACTCCTGACTCGATGTATTGCCTTGGCCAAGCGGTTGGTACCTACATGCAGAAAAAATACGGCAAGAGGATTGTGGTGGGAAAAGACAATCGACTTTCGAGCGACTCGCTCTTTGAATCGTTTATTTCGGGCATGCTCACCACTGGATGTCATGTCACGAGCATCGGTCATGCGACGTCTCCGCTCGTGTATTTTGCGACGAGTTATTACGATGAGTACGATGGCGGTGTAAACATTACGGCAAGCCATAATCCGAAGGAATATAATGGCGTAAAATTGGTGGCGAAGAATGCTCATTCGATTTGTGGTTCTGAGTTGCAAGAAATTTTGAAGATTTGTGAAGAGGAAAATTTTACAAACGGAAAAGGAGAACTTCACTCACGAGAAATTTTTGCCGACTATATTCGATACGTAAAAAGCGTTATTAAAAAGGGCAAACCGCTCAAAATTGTCGTCGATGCGGGTAACGGAATTACGGGAATTTTTGGCCCACGATTGCTTCGCGAACTTGGCCATGAGGTTGTCGAGTTGCACTGCGAACTCGACGGAACATTCCCAAATCACGAGGCAAACCCTGAGAGCGAGAAAAATTTAAAAGATGTAATGGAGAAAGTGTTAGAGGTTGGTGCAGATTTGGGAATCGGCTTTGACGGCGACGGCGACCGCGTGGGTGTTATAGACGAGAAAGGACAATTTCATCACGCGGACTATCTGTTAATTCCCCTCGCCCGCTCGATTTTAAAGGACTACAAAGGTGCGTCGATTGTATTTGATATTAAGTCATCGAAGGTTTTAGAAGACGACATTCGTGCGCACGGCGGCAAACCTATTCGCTACAAAACAGGGCATTCATTTATTGAAAATAAAATGGCGCAGTTGAAGTCGCCGCTTGGCGGCGAGACCTCTGGTCATATTTTTATCGGCGATCGCTGGTTTGGTTTTGACGATGGTATGTATGCCGCATGTCGTTTTATTGAGCTCGTCAGTACAAGCGGAAAACCATTCTCAACTTTCTTTGAAGGGCTTCCGAACGTTCTCACCACTCCTGAATACAAAGTTCCCTGCCCCGATGTTTCAAAATTTAGAATAGTCGAAGACATGACGACATTTTTTGTAAAAAGGTATCCGTGCATTACGATCGATGGCGTGTGGGTGGATTTTGGTGAGGGGGCATGGGGTGCGGTTCGCGCCTCTAACACAAGCCCTAATTTGACGTTACGATTTGAGGCGCGCGAAGAAAAACGATTAAAGATGGCGAAATTGATGCTCTTCGATAAATTGAAAGAATATCCAGAAGTCGATCTTCGTGATATCGAAATTTAGGCTCGTACTTACCTATACTATGAAACCGCGTTCTATTCGCTTTTACGAAAAACTCCCCGGCATCATTTCGTGGACAGTCCTCATTGCTCCATTTTTCCTCTCATTTGTAGCTCCAAAGGCGGTGGCGATATTCATTATGCTGTATGTAATGTTATGGTTTTTCCGCAGTATTAAATCCACGATATTTCTTCTTCAAAGTTATTACCGATACAAAACCTACGAAAAAATTAACTGGGATTTTTTGCTGAGTTTTTTCAGTAGCAGTCCTCCTTCACAAGACGACCTCACTCCGTATATAGATGGAAATAAAAAAGGAAGCGCCGATAAAGAGTTTGTGCTCAAAACCGCCCACAACATTAAGGCGCTCAAAAATGAAGGTACTTTTGTCCACTGGGACAATGTCTACCACCTCGTTCTCATGGCTACCTATAAAGAAGAGATCGACATTCTCGATGCCTCAATTTCAGGGCTTGCAAAGGTTGACTACCCTCACGATAAAATTATTTTTGTGCTCGCAACTGAAGAACGTGACGAGGCGCGTGCGCTTGAAAACACCCGCATTTTGAAAGAAAAATACGGGAACACCTTTGGTCGTTTTATCGCAATCATGCACCCGAAAGATTTACCAAATGAAATCCCTGCAAAAGGCGGCAACATTAGTTATGCATGTGCACAGGTGGCCGACCAATTGATCGAAGAAGGTATTGATCCACGCAACGTATTACTCACAACACTCGACGCCGACAACGCGCCTCACAAAGATTATTTCAAAATTGTTACCTACCATTATTTAATGGAACACGATCGACTTCGAGTGAGCTTTCAACCCCTCGCATTTTTTCACAATAATATTTGGGAAATTCCATTTACCAATCGCCTCGTGTCACTCGCAAACTCTTTTTGGTATTTATCTGAGTCGGGTGAGCGCGAACGACTTTTTACCGCTTCGGCATATTCGGTCAGTTTGCAAAATCTTATCGAAGTTGATTTTTGGTCTAAGACAACGGTTATTGAAGACCTTCACCAATACTGGCGAACATATTTTCACTATCGGGGAAACTATAAAATTGTGCCGATTTTTATTCCCGTATACCAAGATGCGCTGCAGAATAAAACATATTTTACGAGCTTGGTTGGGCAGTATAAACAACTACGTCGCTGGGCATGGGCTGCGTCGGTGATGGCTTTTATTTTTCACACCTTGAGCGAGAACCGAAAAAATAAAGTTAAAATGCCGTACTTTAGAACATACATGAAGGCTTTTGAGCTTTTCTATCAGCAAATAATGTGGGCAACGGGACCCATCATACTCCTCTTAAACATGTTTATTCCCTCAGTCATTGACCCCGTATTTGCACGCTCACTGTTCGCGTATAACGTAGGCGCATCGCTCACCATCATGTTCAACGTGATGCTCGTGGGAATTATTTGCTACATGTTTATTTCACTCCTCTCACTGCCAAAACCACCGGGCCGTTTTTCGACACTTCGCAAGGGGTTAGCCGTTTTATCTTGGATATTACTACCACTCGTCACGCTCGTGTACGGCGCACTCCCTCCTCTTGACGCACAAACCAGACTTATGTTCGGGGGGACACTTGGCTTTGGGGTAACGGAGAAGGTGCGGAAACATTGAGATTTCAGAACAGATTGGAAAACTGTTGAGTTTCTAGCAGGGCTGGATAAAAATTAGTACGCCATCTGTAAATGACACTTTTCGCGGTAGTCGATTTTTTGAAGATCTGTCGCCGAAAATTTGTGTTTGTTTGCTGGTGGCAGATTTTACTTGAAAAACGCTTCGAACTGGCTCAATCTCTGAGTACGTCTTTCTGTTTCCAGAAGAGCTTCTTCAGCCCTCTCTGAATCCTTACGCGCTACATCCCTGTTGAAATCTTCTGCGGTCCAGCTCTTGTTTGCTAAGAGGTTAGAAAATCTTTCCTCTGAAATAAAAGGGCGATAATTATGATAAAAGGCGACCATCGTTGGACGGTCAGGACGATCGCCATCCAGACCAGATAGTGCATTCACTAATTTATCTTCCAGTTGTTCTGGCGCTGCATAGCGGGCTATCTTTTGCGCATTTTGTAGTAACGTGACGGTGCCTAGCTTTGGCAATATACGGGCAATAATTTGCTTGATTTCATCCTGGTCAAAAAAGTCTCCGTACTGATCAAGAGTATCGGAAAGCGGCCATAGATTGCCTGATTCTTCTATCTTCGCAATCGCAGTATTTAAAAAATGCTTCATTTTATAAGGAGAAATAAATTTCCCATACGATTTTGCTGCCCGTAAAACATGGTCATACTCTCCCAATGCTATTAGATTCTGAACACCATCTTCTATATAAGGTGCTACATCTTGAGCGCCAATTATGGGCCCTAAAATGCTCATGCCATCAAGGTAATATAGATTAATACTTTCAGCTGGCTTTTTGCCTGTTGATTCTTTTACCAATGCAAAAAACAACGCGCGTACCTGCGTTGCATCTTCGGGAGTGAGATACCCGCTTTCAAAGAGAACCTTTGTCCTACTAGTTTTGTTCTCATCATTCATCAGTTGAGCCTTAATAGCCGCTCTCACCGCTTCTCTGCTGCTAGCAGCCTCTATACGTTTTAGTCCGTCAATAATTTGAGTTGCTTCTAAGCGATGAGTGGCTAAAAAGTCCACCGCTCCAGCAACTTTTTCTTGAGAGAGTTTTTGCGGAGTTTTTTCATTTCCCAATAGAGCAGCTTGGAGCTTTACAGATATATCTCTGACTTTTTCTGCTGCCTCGTCAGGTTGTGCCGCTGCTGCTTGTCCTGTCTCTACTTGAGTAGGTTGAGCGCCGAGTGCAGGTGACGCTGCGAGGGCTCCTGCTAAAGCTAAATGGTTAATGTTCATATATCTATAATATATAAAAGCGCCATCATATTATAGCAATAAAAGAGCTATTTAGTCAATATGCCGAGGGGGTGCCACTTAAGACCTTGCTATTTTCCAAAACCATGGCATGGTTCACTCTATGAAAACTCCAACCTTTGTTAGAAACGGCTTAGCAGCAATCGCATTAAGTGGTGCGGCGGCAGGTTGTAACAGTATAGAAACTGCACGTATCCAAGCTGAACTATCAGTCCTCAATACTTACACGGCAAAACAGATAGATTCAACCATGGCGCAAGAGCACAATGCAGAACATTTCGTCGCTCGACAACGCCCTCTCTTAGATATACTCGCTCGCTCTGGCGAGTATGGAAAAATGTACACAGCGAAAACGGAGTATGAAAAACGTGGTGATACGGTGACCGCGAACGAAACTGCACTACATATTGCCGAGCTAAAAATGAGAGAAGCAAGCGAACCAGGTAATACAAATTCTTCTTTCAACTACATGCGTGCAGCTAAATTTTATCAAGAGGCAGGACAAATGCAGAATGCTCAGGACGCAGCTGACAAAGCGATCGATCTCTTTGTTCACGATTTTATGTATATGCGTGCAGCTGAGGTTTGTGAAATTATAGGAGATACACCACGGCGCACAGAGCTACTCAATAAGGGATACAAAGGAAGCCTTGATAGAGGCGAATACACTGAAGCAATCCATTATTTAAAGGACCTCCTTAAAACTCCCGACGACCTACTCAATGATATCGTCACAAAAACTAAGGTAAAGAATTACGACCTCATTGATTTTGTGTATAGTGACGATTTTAAAGCTACCTCGATCAAGTCGGATTCCCCTAGCTACAAAGCGGTTTACGCGGCAGCAGTCTCTACTTCAAAATGGTTAGGCAACACCGATAAAGCAGTGAAAGTACTTATAAAACTGGGCGCAGACGAAAAAGCTATTTCGGACTTTATGGCTGACTTAAAATCACAGGGATACAGAGAGAAAAAAAAGCATGAAGACCCGACTCTATATACCCAGGGAGCAGAGGCACAACCTCGACTACCAAAGGCTACTCCCTCAGCAGCTTCTGCTGCACCGGAAGCTGAGTTTGTAGTTCCCGCATGGGCACCCGCAATAGATAATTGGTACGAAAGAACTCAAGAGGAAAAAATCGCGCACGCCGATGAACTCCTGAAGAATCCAACAGAAATTAACTTAGATTTGGCTCAAAAAGTTTTCAGCGAAATTGCAGGCGCTGAAGATGTTGCCGATGTTCTTACCCAAGCCATTATCGCGCAACAAATTGAACTGGATAACTATATGGGCGCAGCTATGCGCACTGATGATCTTGGCGATAGTGAAACTGCAAATCTTTATAGACGAACTGACGCAGAGCTCGACCTCGTCGTAAGTCCGGGGTCTCGATCTAGCTTTAGTACGTTTATGAAGCTCGGTGACAAAGAACGAGCAAAAGTTGGGGTAACTGAATTTGTTAAAGCAATAGCTCACGCTGAATATTACATAGACTTCTGTACTTCATCACATGACACAGACTGTGACCCTAACAACCCCGCTGGTTTTGCGAGTGTTTTTGACTCACCAGCAGATTTTCAAACTACTATAGGAAAAATCTACGAAGAGGCGCAGAAGCTAGGATACGCGCGTGAATGGTTTGAAAAGGCGGGCGATATTGATGGGCAAGTACGGGTTCACTTAGAGTCTGCTTACGGCGCTGCTGAGCGTGGATACACAGATGATACATGTAACACAGTCTATATTGTGAATGGCAAAAAGGTAGACGACTCTCGCTGCCTTGTAAAAGAAAAATTAGAGAGAGTCGAGACCGCCGCAAAAGAATTGGGCGAAGTTATTAGCTTACTTAATTCAGTGAGAACTGACTAATTTGCGTTCACCATTCATTCATCCTCCCCGCCCTTCTTTTCTGGCTTCGGATCGCACTCCGTGCAGCGCTGATCGCCCTGCTTGTTCTCGGTTACGACACCCTTTTTGCATTTTTCACAGGTTTTAATTGGCTTATCCCAGCTTGCGAATTTGCACTTCGGATATTTGTTGCAACCATAGAATGAGCGTCCGCCTTTGCGTGTTTTTTTCTCGACGAGCTCGCCCTTGCCACAGTCAGGACATTTGATGCCAGTGGTAATAGTGATTGATTGAAGATTTTTACACTCTGGGTAGCCCGTGCAGCCTAAGAATTCTCCGAAACGTCCGCGTTTAATTGCCATGGGTTTGCCGCATTTTTCACACAATTTTCCTTCGAGGGATTTTTCAAGTGCGATGCGCTCAGCAGATTTTTCTTGAACTTGCACCTCGCCGTTTGCACCTGCCTCGCCTGGCTTTGCCTCGATCGGCTTTGCATTCTTACATGTCGGATAATTCGAACACGACAAGAATTTGCCGAAACGACCAAGTTTAACCACCATTGGTTTTCCGCATTTATCACAAATTTCTGCCGAATCAGTGTTTACTATGTCAGACTTTTTAAGCGTCGCATCTTTTTCAATAATGGCAGCATGGAATGGGTCATAAAAAGCTTTTATCAAAGGAACCCACTTCTTGTTTCCCTCTGCAACCTCATCTAAATCCTCTTCCATTTTTGCGGTGAAATGCACATCGACAACTGAAGGGAAATGCTCAACGAGCATATCGGTGACGACTTCGGCAAGATCGGTCGGGGAAAGCTGACGCTTGTCGCGCAACACATAGCCACGATCGATGACCGTCGAAATTGTCGGTGCGTAGGTAGACGGACGACCAATGCCCTCTGACTCCAATTTTTTAACCAAACTTGCTTCAGTATATCGTGCTGGTGGTTTGGTAAAATGTTGATTTGGCGTGATTGCCTTACAATCCAACTTCTCTTTTTCATTGAGCGCAGGCAACAATTTTTCGCCATCATCTTCGGTAGTATCGTCTTCATCTTTATCTTCGGTATATGCCTTCATGAAACCCGGAAACAACACCGTCTGACCAGTAGCGCGGAACGTATACGGCAACGGAGCCTGTGCAACTGACGTCGCAATATCAACACCAACTTGCTCCAAACGCGCCTCTTTCATTTGGCAGGCAATCGTACGTTTCCAAATAAGTTCGTAGAGATTAATTTCATCTTTATCGAGATTCGCTTTTGCATCTTCAGGCAAGATAGAAAGATCAACGGGACGAATCGCCTCGTGAGCCTCTTGTGCGCCTTTTTTACCTTTATATAAACGAGGCACATCAAGCGCAAACTCTTTTCCAAACTGAGCCTCGATCACCTCTTTTGCTTGAGCTAATGCGATTTGTGAAAGGTTCACTGAATCGGTACGCATGTAGGTAATGATACCTTTTGTCTCACCATTGACCTCGACACCTTCGTAGAGATGCTGCGCGATGACCATGGTTTTTTTAACTGAGAATCCCAATTTGCGAGCTGCCTCTTGTTGAAGAGTCGATGTTGTAAAAGGAGCAGCAGGCGAACGACGAACTTCTTTACGTTCAACGGTACCAACAGTGTGAGCTGCACCCTTCAAATCCGCGAAAATTTTGTCTGCTGTTTCTTGATTCGAGATCACCGCTTTTTTTCCATCAATTTTTGAGAGCGCACCCGTAAACTTTTTTCCATCTTTCACGTAGTCGGCGATCATGCTCCAATATTCTTCTGGTTTAAAAGCACGAATTTCGCGTTCACGTTCAACAATTAAACGAACTGCCACGCTCTGCACGCGACCGGCTGAAAGTCCGTAACGAATTTTTTTCCATAATAAAGGAGAGAGTTCATAACCGACCAAACGATCGAGCACACGACGAGCTTGCTGCGCATCTACCAAGTTGCGATCGATGTGACGAGGATTCGCAAGCGCCGCCAAAATTGCCGGCTTTGTAATTTCGTGAAAAACAATACGATGCACATTTGCTTTCTCGCTACCGTCTTTTTTATCGAGACCAAGCGCGTTTACTAAGTGCCAACCGATCGCTTCTCCTTCGCGATCCTCATCAGTTGCAATCCACACCGTGACGTCTTCGCCTGCGTGTTTTTTTAAATCAGTAATGACTTTCTTTTTTTCTGGAGAAACTTGGTACACCGGTTCAAAGGTTCCGCCTTCGACGTCGATGCCCATTTTAGATTTTGGAAGATCGCGCACGTGACCCATCGATGCTTTGACGACGTATTCTTTTCCGAGAAATTTCGAGATGGTCTTTGCTTTCGCAGGAGACTCAACGATAACAAGATTTGATTTGCTCATAAATGCGGAGCGAAGCGAGGCATGTGCCACCCTTCTATATTATAGGTATGTGAAGGCATTAAGGATACTGACTCTGTGTGAATTTGCAACTTTTGCCGCCAAAAGATCGCAGCAAGGTTACAGTATTTCTATTTATAGTTGCAACATTGCGAGTTTTGTATCGGAGTAATTTTATGGCTTTAAACAGCCAAAAACCGTCAATTAAATTTACTTGATTGACACCCGATTTATGGCGATTATCTGATCGGTGTTCAAAACCACATAGTCTGTTTTTGTTTTACCTCTGCGATTTTTCTTGCATCTTTAAAGGGGTTCCCGTATGCTCCTACTTCACTCACGCGCAGCACGGCGGCGAATAATGGCTAGTTATAGACCACAACCGAACGTTTCTTCTTGCAAAGAATCCTCACATTCATATAATTGACCCGTATTTATTTATTAATTTATTTTCTCTATGACAAAGCAAGACTTAGTCAATGCAGCAGCTACTGCAACAGGTGTTACAAAGCGCCAAGCTTCAGAAGTTATGGAAGCTATCCTAGCAGCTATCACAAAATCACTCAAAAAGGGTGAGAACGTAACAGTTACAGGATTTGGAACATTCCGTGTTTCAAAGCGTGCAGCTCGTATGGGTGTTAACCCACGCAAGCCAGGCGAGAAAATCAAGATCCCAGCAATGAAGCTTCCAGCTTTCAAAGCAGGAAAATCTTTGAAGGACGCAGTACGTTAGTTTTTTTCTAAAGAACTTTAAAAACCGCGAGCCATAACGGCCGCGGTTTTTTTGTAGTCTCAAAAACAGGGCACACTATTTAAGCAGCTCACCCATCGCAACACAGGCAGCTCGGTACAATCGGGCGAGTTCGACGGGATCTTCGGGAATCGGAAAAGCTAAGGACTGTATTTCGTCAGGCAAAATATCGTATTCAAAAGAATCTTGAGCCGACATTCCCTGTTCGGTCACTCCCTTTGAGTTAACAATAAACGTACGAAGATGATCTCCGCGTTTTATCTGTTCAGGAGTTAATGGATTCCCGTAATTATCGAACGGCACTATAGCAATACAGCAACGGTGTCCGGCCGGAAAACTAACTTTAACATGGGCATTTTGCTCAATTTCTCTCGTGACACGGTCATCGACAACACGGTTCAAAAGAAGAGTATCTCCCAAATACTCCTGACACATAATCTTGTAATGACTTACATCAATAGAATGTGTATCTGGTCGTGTTCCGGGATCAACGACGGCTGCAGTTAACACGCGCATAAAGCTGCCTACGACGCCTTCTGATTCTTCGCTCATGTTATTCATAGTGTCCATAGTATATTTTAAATTAGGGTTTTGATGAATTATTAGTTATAGAAAAACGAGTTAGTTGATTGCTTAGTGATGTGTCTAAAACGTCTAATATTTCGGGGAGACCGGCAAAGTATGGGTCGTTAACTATCTTATCTGCGATATTTTTTTGCGCGTTATAAGTAAAAGCATTCAAATTCGCTGAAGCTTGTTTAGAATAATCCTCGATACTCTTGAGAATAATTCGTGCAAAACACGTAGCGTCGTAACCTACTGCAAGCCTTTCATTAATTTCACCTTCCTCTAGTTTGGTTTCTCCTGGCTTCACTTCTCGTTCTCGTAAGATTTTTGCTCTTCTCGGAATAGTCGCTGGTGCAAAACCGTTGTAAGAACCGTCTTTATTTGGTGGATTATAATCAAATCCATATTCAGGAGTTGCAGGGAACGTACCTGGAAAAACATCATCAACGGGGAGCAAGGTAACGTCTATTAATTTAGCAATAACATCACCTGCGTCATCTAAAAACGCGAGAATATTCTCCGGTTTAAGATCTCCAATGAAGAAGCGCTTTATGACTTTCTGGATTACTTCTACTCCATTTTCTATTACTGTTACTGATTCTTCTACTCTTAAATCGTGTATTGCTTTTACCCCCTGCAAAGCTTGTTGCAAGGCATCGAAGTATTGCTCGGGTGGCATTGTTTCACGCGCCCTCAGAAGATCCATCACATTTTCACCCGACTCATATATGATAAATGAATCGGTAAGAACCTCTGCCTTTATAATATGATGATAATCAATATTTTTCTCTTTCATGAGTATCTGAGACTGAAGCTCTTTCTTAAATAATTCTTTTGCGTCACCTCGAGAAAAAGGCTCTTTAATTACACTGTATTTGAACGCGTTACTACCTTCGGAAAGATACGCGACACGAGATATCACTGCCACCCCTCCATTATTTACTTTTTCACCTCGATACGCGAGTATTGGTTTTCCGTTAATATCTGTTTTCTCAATTTTTTCGCCACGAAGCATACCATAGAGCACACCGCACTTTTCGAGTTGTATGAGATCGTTTGTCTTTAATAATTCATAGCCAGCGGGGTCTCGCTCTTTCAGTCGCAGAAGCACCTCACCGGTAAGGTCTTTTGTTTGGCCAGTTTTTTCTAATTCTTCAAGTGCATTTTTAATTTTGTCAGCGCGCTGGTTGCGAGGTATGTCGCGCAGTAATCTTTGATCTTGTTCAATCACTCTCAACTTTCTCTCCTTAGGTTGAAGCTGCTTATTAATAAAACTGTCGATTCGGTTATACAACTCATGTGCACCTTCTGTTGTATCGACAATAAATTTGGCCTGACCAAAAACCTTCTCTGCAAAAGCAGGATCTTTTGTATCAATTATTATACGTCTACCTTCGGGCAGTTTTAGTACGTACGAGTCGTGATATGCAGAGTAGGCAACGCTCAATTCTTTTCCATTAACAGAAGCGGCTTTTTTGTATCCCAATACCGTTTGTTTCATTCTAGTATCGATATTTTTTGTTATTTCGGCGAGCTCGAGAGACTCAGACGAAGAGTAGCCAATCTCTTCTCTCGCGTAGATGAGTTTTGTTCGGAGTGAATTAGCGTCTCGAATACGCGCCTGAATGCCATCGAGAGTAGTAGGTACTGGAGCTGCAATGAGCACTTGCGCCGCTCTTACATGCACGTCAACTTCTGGAGGAAACTGAACGGGCACTTTTTCCACTACTTGTGGAACAGCGTCTGGCACTCCTTTCGCAATAGGCGAAGACTTCAACGTAATGGGCCGTTCTTCGCTTGTTTTAGGACTATTTTGAAGATTAACTGGCTCGGAGACTGACTCGGGCGCAACTTCTGCTGGCGGCTGAGAGTCCCAGCTACTGTCAGCGTTGAAATCCGGTGGCCCTGTTTGAATAGTGTCGATTGATCCTCTCTTTTTCACACCAAAAACAGAATCTATTTTGCCTCCAAAAGCCTTGAGTGCACCACCCAAGCTTCCCGCAAATCCCTCTTCGAGAGCATGCTCGTAGACAGCGCGCCACTGTGATTGAGCTTCGGGGTCGGCAATGGTTTTTGAGTGCGCCCGAGCGATGCGGCGCTTTTCACCAAGTTTCTCGTCGCCGCTGACACGTTCGCCCTTTTCATTTACCACATTGTGCATTGCCAAGATTGCCTTCGCCTCTGGTTCTGACAGCACTTCACCGGTCTTCAAAATGCCTGCTTTGACGAGCGAGGCGTTTAATTCTTGTATGCGCACTGCGTCATCAGAGATACTCATGTTGTGCTCAACTTTCGCTCTGTACTCAGGGTCAATCTCGCGCGCATCTTTTTTCGCGGCACGGCGAGCGCGGGCTTTTGTACGAGCTTCTTTTGTTGCTAAAGATTTCGCCGAAGTATCATCTGCAGATTCGTCTTCACCTGCATTTACCTTATTTAGTTCCACTGAAGCATCAACTGCCGCATCGCCATACGGTACATGCTTCAGCATTCCCCTTCCGCCTCTCATTGCAAAGAAGAGCGAGACCATGTCGGCGTAGTCGTTATTAAGCTGCGCGAGTGCTATAGAAATGCCTTCCTCACCAACTTCTTCGCCAACAGGCGCAATCAAGTGATGAAAAATCTTTTCAAGTTTGCCTGTCTTTTTCAAAAGATCAATTTCAACCGGTTTCAAATTAAATACTAACTCAGAAATATTGGCGAGTGCGCCTTTAATTCCCGGAGTCTGCTTATGTGCCTCAGCAAACTTCAAAAGTACACTGTTCGCCATTTTGCCCAACCCAACGATTCCGAGGGTCGAAACAAAGTTTTGCGCAAAATCACCACCGTACAAAGTAGCAACATCGGCCGCGCTGAGTTTCTCAAAGGTACCCTTTGCATGATTCCATACTTTGCCGCCTTTGAGCGTTGCTCCTAATCGTGATTTATATTCATGGCCTGAAACTTTTTCGGCTACCACGTGGCCAACTTCACTACCCACAATACCGCCGAGCGCACCAGCTGCCGATGCAACAACTATTCCACCTGCGCCAAATGTAAGTGCGGTAAATAGAACGGCACCAACGATCATACTCAACATAACCGTTCCTTCGGTTGCCCTCCATTCGGCAAATGTATCTTCGGTAAATTCCTCACTTAGTATTTTTTTACAAAAATCGTTCACCGTATCGTTCTCAATTATTTTAACTGCTTTGCGGTATGCGGCCTCCATTTGGTCAAGTTGTTGCTCAAATTTCCCGCGCTGTCCGGCGGGTATT
>CAYHBN010000010.1:0-28211 GCA_964354865.1 uncultured Candidatus Peribacteria bacterium | reverse complement strand
CATCTATATGCCTCTCTTTTTTGCACCAAGTCGTAGTGGTTTTGGGGGAGGCATGGTGGGTATTTTTCTTCCACTTAAAAATCTGTACATCATTCAAGTTCATCTACCCTTAGCCAGAATCTATCGCCGTACACATGCCTCATTCAAAAAACAGCTTAAAATTGTAATGAATCGAATTGAAGGAATGATTGAAAAAAACCCTTCTATGAAAATGATACTTATGGGGGATTTTAATATGACCTACCGCATGCTCATTAAAACTGATCGACGTTTTTTACGATACTTCGAAAAAATCTCTGCAGAAGGCCCTACATGCACTACCGCACCATTTATTCGTCATTTCTATAAAAAAGATATTGACCACATTTTCGGGCACAACATCAAAGCTACAGATACTGGTTTTATTGAAGGATCATCTGATCACAAACTTATTTGGGCAGATGTGTAACGAGTTGAATCTGAATATTGCATCATTAAAATTATGCATTATACTCTGCGTACAATCAGAAATCAGCCCAGGTGGCGGAATGGTATACGCACACGACTCAAAATCGTGCGCCGCAAGGCTTAAGAGTTCAAGTCTCTTCCTGGGCACCAAAAAATTTGGAATGGAGGTTCATCAGAAAATGATCAGTTCATATGCTTTGAAAAAGGAGAGGGTATTTGTAGTAAGGAATTTTGACTATCATAAAAATTGGATTTGACATTCATACCCCTAGGGGGGTATGATGCATTCATATGAAATATATGAATGAAGACAGTAAGGTAAAAATCATTCGCCGACTCAAGTTGATTGAGGGGCAAGTTCGCGGTCTTCAAAAATTGATTGAAAACGACACCTACTGCATCGATGTGATAACTCAATCATCGGCGGTTAAACAAGGCATATCTAATATTGAAGACTTGCTTCTCGAAAATCATCTGGGCCATTGCGTTGTTCATCAAGTGCAGTCCGGTCAAATAGCAAAAGCTCAAGAAGAAATTATTAAAGTTTATAAATTAAAAAGAAAGTAATTATGAAAGTATCCATTTATTTTACAATTGGACTTGTAATCGTTAGTACGGTTCTCGGAATTGGTTATGGTTATTATCTCACGCCAGAATATCGAGTTTCTATGTACGATAGAAATTCCATGGATCTTGGACCCGCGGACAGAACTTTTGATCTGCGGTATGTAAACGGAATGATTTCGCATCATCGCGGAGCTATGCTTTTGGCTGAACAGTTATCAAAAAATACAGCGCGCCCAGAAATGAAACAGCTTGCTCAGAATATTTTAAATGATGAACCTGCCGCAATAGCTGAACTCTATGCGTGGAAAAAAGCCTGGTACAACGACACAAGAACGGTTCGTGATCCCATTGTTGCTAACTTAGGTCCGGCTGATACGAAATTTGATCTTCGATTTCTTAATGCAATTATTGCTCATCATGAGGTTGGTATTATCATGACTCAAGAGACGAGACAAAAAACAAGTCGAGTGGAAGTTCTCAACAATGCTGATGCGGTTGAAGCATTTTTAACAAAGGGGATTGAGGCACTCAAGAAACTAAGAACAGATTGGTATACCATTTAACTATATATTTATGACCAAACAAATTTTGCAAATAAAGGGGATGCATTGCGCAAGTTGTGCATCAATAATTACTAAGAAGCTCTCTGCTTTGCCACATATTAAATCTGTGTCTGTAAATTATGGTACTGAAAAAGCTACCGTAGATTATGATGAAAAAAAGATCTCTATAGAAGAGATGAATCAGGAAATTGGAAAACTTGGATATTCATTCATAGTACCTCAAAACAAAGCAGGTGATCAGCAGCAGCAGGGCGATGCAAAAGCAGATGAACTTCGTGAACTTAAAAATAAGATTGAGTTCATACTCCCCGTTACTTTCACTGTGTTTGTACTGATGATGTGGGAAATATTGACGCAAACCACCACCTGGATGCCGAATCTGCCTATTCCAATGGATGCACTCAATACGATCTCAATGATACTTGCGTCTGTGGCCCTGTTTTGGGTCGGCAAGCCCTATTTACTGGGAATACTGCGGTTCATGCGTCATGGAGTGGCTAATATGGATACTCTTATTGGTATTGGTACCTCTGTCGCGTATATCTACAGTTCCCTGATTTTCCTCATTCCTTCTCTTGTTTCGTTGCTCAGAATACCCGACTACACCTATTTTGATGTCACGATAGTAGTTATAGGATTTATAACATTTGGAAAATATCTTGAAGCAAAATCTAAAAAGAAAACGGGGGACGCTATTGAAAAACTTCTTAATTTGCAGGCAAAGACTGCGCTGGTCATTCGTGATGGTATAGAAATCGAAATATCAGTAAACGAGGTTGTACATGGGGATTTTATTATTGTTAAGCCAGGGGCAAAGATTCCGGTAGATGGTGTTATGACAGAAGGCGCTTCATTTATTGATGAATCAATGGTTACGGGAGAGCCCATGCCGGTACAGAAAAAAGTTGGCGACAGCGTCGTGTCAGGGACTATCAATACCAGTGGTTCATTCACTTTTAAAGCGATGAAAGTTGGCTCTGAGACGCTGCTTGCTCAGATCATTAAAATGGTTGAGGAAGCTCAAGGGAGCAAGGCCCCTATTCAGGCCTTGGTTGATAAAATCTCGTCAGTATTTGTTCCGGTCGTTTTGGTCTTTGCGGCGGTTACTTTAGCTGTATGGCTTATTGTCGGGTCTCGCTATCTTGGATTCTCTCAAGCTCTTTCATTTGGTCTTGTATCTTTTGTAGGGGTTCTCATAATTGCATGTCCGTGTGCCCTTGGACTTGCCACGCCGACCGCCATTATTGTGGGCGTCGGAAAAGGTGCAAAGGAAGGCATTCTTATAAAAGATGCGGCGACTCTTGAGGAGCTCCATAAAGTTACTACGGTTGTTGTCGACAAAACAGGAACAATAACGAAAGGTAAACCGACTTTAGTAGACATTCAGAATCTATCTCATTTAGAAGATACTGAGTTGGTGTCGATTATCGCTTCATTAGAGAAGAAGTCAGAACATCCGATTGCGCATGCAATTGTAAATTACGCTACTGAGAATGATATTCAGTTATCAGAAACTTCGGGCTTCGAAGCAATACAAGGCAAGGGGCTTACGGGCAAAATTAAAAATACTGAATACTTTGTGGGTAACGCAAAACTCGTCAGCGATCTCGATCTTTCATTTGACGCCACCACATTGAATGCATTTACCTCTCAAGGCAAAACGCCTGTTATTCTTACTACAAAAGAAAAAGTGCTTGGCTTTGTTATGGTTGCTGATGAAATAAAACAGGAGTCAAAACAAGCCGTCGCTGATCTACATAAACTTGGCATAAAAGTGGTAATGCTTACCGGCGATGACGAAAAAGCGGCAAAATATATTGCTTCTCTTGTCGGTATTGATGATGTCATCGCACACGTATTGCCGCAAGATAAATTAGCTCAGATAAAAGAACAGCAGTTGCAAGGGCGAGTGGTCGCAATGGCTGGTGATGGTGTAAATGATGCTCCTGCTCTTGCACAGGCAAATGTGGGCATCGCCATGGGCACGGGCACTGATGTGGCAATAGAATCCGCCGGAATCACTCTGTTGGGAGGTGATATTTCAAAACTTGTTAAGGCGATTAAACTCTCTAAGATAACCATGCGTGGAATTAAACAAAATTTATTCTGGGCATTTATATACAATATCGTGGGTATCCCGCTGGCGGCAGGATTATTTTATCCGATTTTCGGATGGGTGCTTAATCCGATTTTCGCCGGATTCGCCATGGCACTGTCATCGGTATCGGTAGTGTCAAACTCACTCCGTATCAAAGCTAAAAAGTTATAAACAAGAATACATATACTGCTATACTGCAAATCATATGGAAAAAAACACGCATTCTCACTATTTTCTGCTTTTAGCTCTAAGCGCCGCGTGCCTCGTTGTGTATTTTATTGCCAAGCCATTTTTAGGGCCTCTTATTCTGGCGACCGTATTCGCTTTTCTTTTTCAACCAATTTATAAAAAGTTTTTACAGTACTTCAAAAAAAGAGAAAGTCTGGCCGCGTTGGCCACGACCACTCTCGCCATTGTCTTCATCGTCATTCCACTCGCGTTATTGGGCACCCAAATTTTTAAACAATCAAGTGAGTTATACCTTTCTCTGACCAGCGGCAGCGGTGGTTTTGAATCATTATTTAAAAAAATTATTGACTGGGCTCACTCCACTTTTCCAGTCCTTGCAACTATTGAATTAGATTTTGCACAATATGCAAAGCAGGCACTTGCCGCGATGATTCAAAATCTTGGTGCGGTGTTTTCAAGTTTTGCTCACCTTTTGCTTAATGCATTTTTGTTCCTTACTGCTTTTTACTTTTTGCTCAAAGATGGAAATAAGTTGAAGAACTATTTTGTAGCACTCAGCCCTCTCAATGATTCTGATGATGAATTTATACTCTCACGACTAAAGTCTGGTGTGTCGGCCGCAATCAAAGGGAATTTGGCAATTGGGCTCATTCAGGGCGTTTTAACTGGCATCGGTTTTGCGGTCTTTGGGGTTCCAAATGCTGCACTCTGGGGAGGAGTTGCCGTTGTAGCTGCCTTTTTACCAGGTCTTGGCACCGCGCTCGTTATTACACCGGCCATTATCTACCTTTTTATTACCGGGAACACGTTTGGTGGAATCGGACTTTCGGTGTGGGGATTAATCGCGGTGGGTATGATTGATAATTTTTTGGGCCCAAAACTTGTTGGCCGTGGCATGCAATTACACCCTCTTGCGGTTTTTGTTGCTGTTTTAGGAGGTATGTCCTTTTTTGGTCCACTCGGGTTTCTTTTGGGGCCACTCGCCGTCAGTATGTGCTTGGCTTTGGCAGATATCTATTTTTCTCTGAATAATAAGAAGTCGTAAGGCGGCGCGCGAAGTGCGTAGGATAAAACAAAAATGAGGTATATAGTAAAGAGACACCTTAACGGTGTACTACTTTTTAACAAAACATTTGTATGAAAGGATTTATTTCAAATATTGAAGGGGCAACTTTGGCGAATACAAATTTTCGCGAGGTTTTGTACACAGCATCGCACTCTCAGTTGGTTTTGATGAGCTTAAAGCCAAAAGAAGACATAGGAATGGAGGTTCACCCAGACAATGATCAGTTCATTCGCTTTGAAAAAGGCCATGGTGAGTGCATTATCGATGGCGAAACACATGTCGTAACAGACGGCATGGCGGTTGTTATACCTGCGGGCGCAAAGCATAATATTATTAATACATCCGATACCGAGGAGTTGAAGTTATATACTATTTATTCTCCCGCTCATCACGAAGATGGAATGGTGCGAGCGACTAAAGAAGCTGCAGAAGCGAGTGATCCTGAATTTAAGGGGCAAACCACTGAGTAGGGTTGGTAGAATATATTTCACATATGCCCACAAAATCAAAGATGAATTGGCGAAGGGTAGAGCATTGAAGAAGATACTCCGAGGATCCTAAGTTGCTCTTAAAAAACAGCTCAGAGTGGTATAGTTGAAGTGTTATGGGTACTAAAGAAATCTCCGCTGGAGTTGTGCATCGAGTTCCCCCGGATTTAAAGGAGGCGTTGCTATCTAATGAAAAGGTACTTGCGACCTGGAACGATTTAACACCACTAGCGCGCAACGAATGGATTTGTTGGACTACCTCTGTGAAAAAAACAGAGACGCGAAAAGAACACGTAGAGCGCGTCTCAATACATCTCTTAGAAGGGCAACGTCGACCCTGTTGCTGGCCTGGGTGCCCTCATCGCCAACGCAACGGGATGGTGACAACCTCTTAAAGGAGGCATTTACAGTTAGTAAATTAGGTTATTTTAGTGTAACATCAATGAGCTATGTTTTGCGACGAAGTTACAGTAGAGCTACATGCGGGAAAAGGTGGCAGTGGTGCCATTGCGTTCCGTCGTGAAAAATTTATTGATAAAGGAGGCCCCCATGGAGGAAATGGTGGAAAGGGCGGATCACTTTTTATTAGAGCGAATGAGAATATTAATACTCTGGCCGAGTTTAATACCTATAAGATTTTTAGAGCTACAAACGGGCAAGTAGGCAGCGGATGGAGCTGTGCGGGTTTAAATGCAGACGACTTGTACCTCGATGTTCCTGTTGGAACGACCATTTACGATGAAAAGAAAAAAAACATATTAGCTGACTTATCAAAAAATGGTCAGGTATATTGTGCTGCACGTGGTGGCCGTGGTGGGTATGGGAATGAACATTTCAAGGCGGCCACACGACAAGCCCCTGCGTTTGCAGAAATTGGAGAACCAGGAGAAAACAGAAAAGTGACACTTGAATTAAAACTAGTTGCAGACGTAGGAATTATCGGATTACCCTCTGTAGGAAAATCAACCTTAATAGCACGTATTTCGAATGCCAGACCAAAGATTGCTGCGTATCACTTTACAACACTGATTCCCAATTTGGGCGTTGTGACTATGGAACCGTTCGGTGGCTCTAAAACTCAAAGTTTCGTTGCCTGTGATTTACCGGGGCTCATTGAAGGAGCCTCTGACGGCAAGGGGCTTGGAATACAATTTTTAAAACACGTTGCTCGTAATCGCGTGTTGGTTCACTTGCTCGATGCAAGCTCAGAAGATATTGTTAAAGATCTAGAAACAGTCAGAAATGAACTCAAAACTTTTGACAAAGAACTCATAAAAAAACCTTGTATCTACGCAATAAACAAGATTGATTCAGTTGACGAAGAACAGATAGAAGCTCAAGTGAAGAAAATTGAAAAATATCTTAAGAAAATAAAATACAAAACGAATGAACCAATTTTTACGATGTCGGGAGTCACAGGTAAAGGAATTAAAGAAGTAATGTTCTCGCTATGGAAAATTCTTGAGATAGAAAATGCGAAAGAGCGAGAAATAGCAGCACAAAATAAGCAGCAAGAAGAAGCACCAGAGTATAAAGTTTTCACGCTCATTCCAGAAGAGGATCCACGTTCGTTTACCGTTAAAATAATGCGAGCGGGAGTTAAGAAAAAGCACTTCAGAGTAACAGGCAGCCGTCTTGAACAGATCGTAGTCATGAGCGATTTCAGCAATCCAGAAGCAGTTGCTCGCGTATACGATGTGTGTGAAAAAATGGGAATCATGAGAGAGGTTAAAAGAAATGGGGCTCACGTTGGTGATGAAATTCACATCGGTGATGAGAAAATCATCTATAATCTTTTAGACTAATGATATCTCTTGCAGTCATAGGGCTAGGCAACCCTGGCTCAGAATACAAAAATACGCGCCATAATGCAGGATTTATGGCAGTAGATTTTATGCAGAAAAAATGGGGAACAGAGGAGTTTCACGAGAAAAAAAACCTACATGGTGAATTGTGTGAGGCAACTGTTGGCGGAACGAAAATCCTCTTGTTTAAGCCAACAACTTTTATGAATCTTTCGGCACAAGCTGTCGCGGCATTAACAGGATTTTACAACCTAGATAGGTCACGTTGTGTTGTTATTTACGATGACATCGATTTACCCGTTGGTTCACTGAGAATTCGGGCATCTGGATCGAGTGGCACACACAATGGCATGCGGTCAATTTGCGCTGCTATTGGGAACGATTTTCCTCGTATACGATTAGGAATAGACGGAAGAACCCCCGAACAAAAAAATTCTCAAAATTTGGCAGATTACGTACTGGGAAAATTTAATAAAGAAGAAAGGGGAGTGATTGACTCACTTATTGAGAAAACCCCTGATGCAATTGAAATACTGATAACTGAAGGGATTGAAAAAGCGATGGAAAAATTCAATCAATAACACAATCTCTCATCTGTGTTTTTGTGTTGTATTTTTTTGACATAAAAAAAGTTTTTTGCCGTTTTTCGGCAGTGACAAAGGCACAAAAAAATCGAGTTCATTTTTCGTTCATAATTTTTTCATAATCGTTTGTTACGGTGAGCGCTCTTTATTCATAACAAATTTTCCTATGAACATGAAAAATGTTTCTGAGAGAGAGGGGACAGTTCGCAATGCGTCTAATTCAGAATCTGCTTGGCCTGATTCAATATCGAAAGCAATTTCTGTTGGGCTACAGACTGCCGTGCTAACAGCCTTTGCAGGGGGCTGCGGCACTGAAGAGCCAAACGAACCCTTATTGCCACCCGATGTTTTAGAGCAAAGCACTGGTGCGCTTACTATCTCAGATTTAAATCCACCGCCGGCACCATTGGTTCTTCCGTTACCAAATGGAGCTGCTCCCAGAATTTCACAAAAAGCCGAAGGCGCATTTAGTCATTTTAGAAATTCTACACTTCATGGAGTTGATTACAGCATTGGGGGACAGGCGAAAACTCCATTGGCCGGAACGCTTCATTTTAAGAGTGGCAACTGCGTAGCGAATGACAATATATGCCGTGCAAACCATGGATGTAATGAAGGATGGGGGAATCTCGTTGAACTTGATGGTGTTGATGGCAATACCTATATTTTTGGTCACTGTTTCGCATTTCAGCCGGGACTAAATGATGGAGATTTTGTTGGAGAAGGAACAACCGTCTGCCAAATTGGATGCAGTGGAAACTCAACAGGAATTCACCTTCATTTTGATCGAGTCACTCGAAACGGAGGCGTTTCATATACCTCACAGGGCGTGCCCGCATATTTAATTTACACGGCAGGGAATACAACTCCAACGATACAAACACCAGACACATACACTACCTGCTGTAACGATGCACAATGCGATGCTCGTCCGGGCACACCACAATGCACTACCTATACATCGCTCAATCACAATACCCTAGATTCACTATCAACGTTTGCCCGATCGTTACTTGCAAACCAAAATGTAGTAAGCGTAAACGGAGGTTTTAGATTGTATCAAGATTATAGAGCTGCAGATTTTAGCCTTTATACACAAGATGCAGACGTAATGATTAACGGCGCCAGAACACACACACAAATTTTATTTCAGGTTGGAGATTTTTTTGGCACTGGTTCAAGAAATCCTCTACTGGAGACGGCTGATTCATATTTTTACGATTCGCAAGCAAATCAGTGGCACTATATGACAGAACATACAGATGTCAGAAGTGAAAGCTTTATTAATTATGATTTATGGGACTATACTAGGTCATATTTACAGGGAGCTAATAGAGATGCTGTTCAAATACCGCAGAATGTAAATCACACTCCGAATTGGACTCCTGACTGGGAACTACACTCAGCACAGTTTAATATTAATGGTACTGCAATAACTCCATATCTTGCAGTTTCACGAGCAAGCCGAGGTATGCGGTTTGCTACACACCTTGAAAACAATCAATGGCGACCATGGACAGCTCTTTAGAAAATAAACTCATTAATAACTACAATTATGAAAGCAAAATGTATTGCCCTCGGTCTTATACTTTCCTTACTATCGCTAAGCGCTTGTAACTCAGAAACCGTAAACAGCGTACAGGACAGAGACACCGAAGAGGTTCTGGTGAACAATGCGTGTAATGACTCAATTCCTTACAAAGGAAACGACTTGATTATAAACAAAACGAATCAACCTGAGGGGGTTATCGAAGTCAGAGGAACTCTTCGTGTAGAAAAAACAAACGATCTTCAATCGCCTGCCGAAATAATAACGATTCCACTTGCACCTCATAATTCACCCCAAGTTCTTCGGGAATATTTCAGCACAGAGGGAGCCTACAATTATGTTGATTTCCCTATAGGGGAATATAAAAAGGGGATATTGATCTCAACTGCATATATTCCAAAAATAGATCAAGAAAAAATACTGAGTGATTTGAAAGAAAAACGCGAAGTAACCTTACGTCTATATTTCAATGGAGGTGATGCTTCAAGTAAAAAATCAGCTGGCTTTACCGATGCATGTAGAATTGAATTTGTTCCTCCAGTTTTAGAGAATAAACAAAAAGTTCAATCCAATTCCTCGGTAAATAATCTCACAGCCGCAAATCTTCCACCAATTCCACCAGATTTAAAACTCAATCCACGTAGTACTCCTGTTGCATTAATAACACCACCTATTTCTCAGAATAATAGAAATACTTTTTGGTGCCGTGACGATCTTACCAACAGTAATAAAGCTCTACATATAGACGAAAATAAAAGGATTAGGGGAATAACCACCGCAGCTGGATTCGTTGATGTGAAAGAAGTAAGTGTACTCGATAGTTTTCAAGGAGTATTCTTTCATATAAATCCTGTAGGAAATAACAAAATTCTAGCATCGTACTTCGCCACGAACTCCTATTCAAATTCCAGTGGTGAAAAACTGTCATTTGAAAAAAATGCGCATGTAATGCTTTTAGGATCGCTTGAAAATAATCAGCTCACGTCTACCGCAGAATTTTCTGCTGAAACAGCCCGAAAAATACTGCAAGCAATTCAATCAAAGAAAGAAATTCCACTGCGACTGAGTTTTTATGTACGGTCTTATGATTTCGGTTTACCTGGAAACTTCACAAGTGCATGTAAAATAGAGGCTTTGTAGGGCAAAAAAGATTATTTCTTGCATTTTAGGGAGACTTCACTTAGATTGTACGAGCTATTTTAAACACACCAACCTATGTTTGCAATCATCGAAATCGGCGGAAAACAGTATAAAGTAAAGGAAAACGACGTATTGAGAATCGAAAAAGTCGATCCTGAAACAGCGCAAGTATTGCTTGTCAGTGACGGCGAACAGACGCACATTGGGACTCCCGTTGTGAAAGGAGCAAAAGTTGCAATGACTGTTATTAATACAGGTAAGAACGACAAAGTGAACACTATTAAGATGAAGGCAAAAAAGCGCTACAAGAGAACAAAGAACCATCGCCAAATGTTCAATGAGGTACGCGTTGGAACAATCACGATATAATCGTGATTTAGTTAGATAAAGGTATTCACATCGAAATTAAAAAAAGAAGCCACTCGGCTTCTTTTTTTGTTGTGTAACGAGGAACGAACACAGATCACATAAATTCTCATAGGTTAGTCAACCTCAAGCATTTTTACAAAATCATCAGGAAGGGGAGCTTCAAAAGAAAGTTCCTTTTTCGTTTTAGGATCTTCAATAACAAGTTTTTGTGAGTGAAGAATCTGATGTCTTGCTCCAAATTTCTCATTCATATCTGCATGGCCGTATATAGGGTCACCCACAATAGGGAAGCCAATTGTAGAACTATGCACACGAATTTGGTGAGTACGACCCGTAAGCGGCATATATAATACGTGAGTTACCGGCATATCGTTGTACATATAACAACGAATAACCTCGTACTCAGTGCGCGCTGCGCGCGCCTTAGGATGCTTTGAAATTGCCATTTTCTGTCGATTTGTCTGACTGCGATATATCGCCCCCTCGATTGCCCCCTTAAGTGGCGACAAATGACCACATACGATGGCCTGGTAGTACTTTTTAACCGTTCGCGCCTTCCATTGAGCCTGTAACTCATTCTGTGCCTCAAGGCTTCGCGCAATGACTAAAACTCCCGAAGTACCTTTATCGAGACGATGAACCAAATAGTTATCACCCGCACAAGCTTCGCTTGTAATATAGGGAGGCTTGTTTATGACAAAATAATCTTGAGCATCGTGGATAATCCAAGATGGATCCAACTCTTTTACATCTTCTTTTTTGTAGTCAATATAGGCACCTAGAAGGCCTTTCTCGTCGTATTCAAGGGTATCGGTCTCATTAACCGGAGCATGAGGCTTCTTGTGTTTTTTGCCATTCACAAGAATTCCTTTTGATTTAATAAAGCGCTGAATGTGCGCGCGTGAAATGTTTTTTTGCTCGGCTGTTAAGCGCGAGACAATAAGGTGATCGAGTCTCATAATATATGTGTGTAGGGGGAGTGTACGCTAAAATTCCATAATCGCATAGATTTCTCTCGCTCGGTCTTCAACAAGTTTTGTTATAAATGCATCTAACCCAATCGCTCGATGAGGATCAAGCGGCATAGGCCCCTCTGGGGATTTCAACCAAGATTTAAGAGCAGTAACATCACCCGACGAGAAACCAGTTCGCGGTAATTCTTTTGCGAGATCACCTTTATTCAAATCACGTCGCTTCATAAGGTAGGGATCAATGACGCGTGCCCGAAGATCCTCATAAAATGCTGGCGCATGATTTGTTGCCAAAAGACCCATTCCCCCAACACCACCAAGCAACATTTCTGAAACCCTTCTTTGACACGATTCAGCGGGGAACGCTGGGACCATCTGTAATCCAAGTCCCGATTTTGTATTTTCTCCCCGAGGATGATTATAATAATTGGCGCGCCTGCTAAATTTTCCCGCAAGTATAGCGGTATTTGAAAGTGCGCCCGAAACAAGAATTTTGTCACGAGCCGCAGCCCTATCGAAGGTTTGAGGAATATCGTCATTATCGGCGGTAATAGCAGCACTAACCCAGGCATGCGGCACGCCTACCCCCTTACAAGGTATCTTTGTATTTGGAAAATTAATAACATCTCCCGCATGTGCAATAATCGCAGTTCCAGGAATATCTTCTACTATTGTTGGCCAACACGCGCCATCTGAAACTTGATACCAATACACATTATCATTCTCCGCGGCATCAATTTGCTTATAATCTGGCAAAGTGGGCAACCAGATATTTGACTGATCATCTGCGTTATAACGCCCCGCACCCAACTGAAACGAATAACCAGGTTGATGAAAACTATCCAGTGCAATCTTTGTAGTATTTAATGCAACATCTCTAAAGTGCGAATGATGAATTGCTCGGTGAAGCAAACCGATTCCTTCATCATTTGGAGTTGCTGTTTTTTCAGACCTCGAAAATATTTCTCTCTTCGCAAGAAACAATGAAATTCTCCATAACTCACTTCTTATAATCGCGGCCGTAATCGGATCGTCCATGGTAAGCAGTTTGGAAACTTCTGTATCGTCGAACCGAGCATTAGCATCAAGCCCCTCAGCATGCATACCAATCCTTCTACAGAATCCATTTGGTGCTGGCACTACTTTTAAGCGACCTTGTAACTCAACGGGATGATTTCCCGTTAAATCTCTATGAATTAGCCCTCTTTGACCAGTCTTTTCATGAGGTATTAGGGCACATTCAAGACCCGTATCTGCGCCCATAAATCCTGCTGGAATATTTTCGCAAAATGGCTCTTTAGGCAGCCGTTTGCCTTGTGGAAATCTTGCCGTACCCATGAGAACAGCTAAGGTATCTGCAACAACGGTGCGTTCGTATTGAACTTCATCGTTGACGGCATCAGAAGTCTCACGAAAGCCAAAAGCCGACATTGCACGACGTTTTAATCCATTCAACAGCCCAGCTTCGCGAGGTACATCTGTATGGCCATCGTCAGTTAATGCTAATTGAGAAATAGGAGGAGGCATATAAAGTTATTTCGTATCTTTTTTAGATTCTGACTTAGCGACGGGCTTAAAATTTGGTAGCTCTAAAATTGGTTTGTGGTGTCTTATTATATTCTCGCGAGCTAAAGCCTGCAACTTAGCCTTCTCTTGCCTGCTTGGTTCTGCCGCCTTCCAAGCTACTTCGAAGATAGCTTTTTGAGTGGTCGCGATACTTTCACTTTCGATAATCATTCCAAGCAACTCTCGCTGAGAAATTGACACTATCGCAACTTTGTTATCGTATATATTAATTTCGTTCTGAAAGAGGCCAACATCTGATGGCAACCATCGAAACTGAGAATATATATCTGTCTCTTGAATATCGGGATAATCATCTTCGAGGTATTTTCTGTTTTTTGGTGTGTCATTTGCGATTGCTCGTTCTGGAATTTTATAGTGTTTTACGCGTTGTTTGCCGTACCACATAATATATTCCTGTGTTTCTGGCCTCAAAAACCAGCAATCGAGTGAGGTAAAACAACGAATCGGTTCTTTTGTAGTAAAGGTATCGTTCATTACTCTTTCAACTCCTTCTATACCATCAAAAAACCGTACTTTTGGGTTCAATGAGTACGGATTTGCAAGCGCACTTAATTGCGGTAAATACTGTTCTAATTCGCGTTGATGCTGAGACAAAGAGCGTTTTTGCTTTTCTACATACGACATGAGCTGATCGGGCTGAACTGGCGTGAAAAATTTTACTGAACTACCAGAATATTCACTCATTAATCCACGCTTAACGAGGGACTCTAAAATAAGATAGGTGGTTGGTCTTTTTAATCCTGCTCGCTTTGCAATAACACTGGCTGGCTGGGTTCCCATCTCTAAACAGGCAAGATACACATCGGCATCTTTGTCTGTTAGCCCTATATTCTGTAAAACAGTCTTGAGCATAGGTGTGTAGTATTAATTGTTATCACTACCTAACAACACCATTAGAGATTAATTGTAACAGCAAAACCTCTTTTGACAATAGCTCTTTTTATGGACTCCTTTAAGCCACTATATAATGCCAGCATTAAAAAGCAAGTTATCTTATTATGAAGAATCAAACAGAAAGTGAATTACTAACCAGGGGAGTAAGCGACGTGGTGCCACGAACACTCGCTGAAGAAAAATTAAAAACAGGTAAACCACTTCGTTTGTACCTAGGAATTGATCCAACTGGTGCTCAATTACACGTAGGACACTCGGTACCCTTGTTAAAGCTACGTGATTTTCAAGACGCCGGTCACCATGTGATCTTTTTGATAGGTTCATTTACGGCAATGATTGGTGATCCTACGGGGCGAGATAAACTGAGAGAAGCTCTCACCCGTGAAGATGTGGTACGAAACTTCGAAACGTATAAAGAGCAGGCAGAAAAAATCTTGGATTTTTCAAAAGTTGAGCTGAGATACAACCACGAGTGGCTTGAAAAAATGAACTTTGCGGATATTCTAAAACTCGCCTCGAGCTTTACGGTACAACAGATGCTAGAGCGAGACATGTACCAAAAAAGGATTGCAGAGGGTAAGCCAATTGCACTACCAGAGTTTTTTTACCCACTCATGCAGGGATACGACTCCGTTGCACTCGATGTCGATTTTGAGGTTGGTGGAAACGATCAACTCTTTAATATTCTTGCAGGACGTCAGCTGATGCAATTTTTCGGTATGAAACGCGAAAAATTTGCGCTCACCACAAAATTAGTCGAGGGCACCGATGGCCGAAAGATGAGCAAAACCTACCAGAACTGCATATATATTAACGACGCACCGAACGACATGTACGGAAAAGTTATGTCGGTCAATGACTCACTCATTTTTACGTACTTTGAGTGCTGCACCAGAATACCAATGAGCGAAGTTGCAGAGCTCAAAGCAAAAATGGATTCGGGAGAAAATCCTCGAAATATTAAAATGAGACTCGCACGAGAATTGGTTACCATGTACCACTCAAAAGAAGCTGCCGAAAGTGCCGAAGCAGAGTTTATTCAGATTTTTCAGAAGAAAGATAAGCCGACTGATATTGAAGAAAAGAATCTTGGTGTAGCTGAAATGGGAATTTGCGATTTGGTCGTTGCCGTTGGTTTCGCAAAGTCAAAGGGAGAGGCAAAGCGCTTAATTGAGGGCGGGGGAGTTTCACTCGATGAAGTAAAAGTCAGCGATTTCAAAGCGGTCATAGGTCTTTCTAAAAAGACTCTTTTGCAAGTTGGAAAGCGTCACTTTGCATATATTCAGAAATAGAGCTATTCTGTCTATATGGTGAGTATACACACACGCCTGTCGGAGGTTCTTAAAACAACCAAAGCACATCTCGGACGATTGACCGAACTGGGGGTTTTGACCGTGTACGATCTACTTCACTATTTTCCACGACGATACACTGACGAGCGCGAAGTTCGACGCATTATTGAGTTAGTACCAAACGAGGTAAATACGATTCGCGGAAAAGTGACAGCAGTAAATTCTCGCTATATTTTTCGAACAAAAATGAGGATTTGTAATGTGCTCATTAGCGACGACTCTGGATCAATAAAAATAGCGCTTTTTAATCAACCATATCTCGCATCGTTATTAAAAGTGGGGTCAGATGTAAGCGTTGCAGGGAAAGTTGCCTTTAATCCGCGAACTTCTTCATTCGCATTTAAGAGTCCAAAAATCGAAGTCGTAAAAACACAGACCATTCATACGGCACGCATTGTGCCCGTGTATCCCGAGACCGAGCTCGATATTTATTCGACCGAAAAAAAAGGACGACGAATGTCTTCAAAATGGCTGAGGGAAAAGCTTTTTTCGATTCTTCCCTACACTGAATTAGTTCAAGAATTTGTGCCAGAAGAAACACTTGCAGAGTACAAACTGATTCCGTATACAACGGCACTTAAAGCAGTGCATTTTCCCGAAGATGAAGTATCGCTCGAAGCTGCAAAACGCAGACTGGCGTTTAACGAATTGCTGATCGTTCAACTTGCTGCAATCCATCGAAAACTTGAGTGGCGCCGGCTCGCAAAATTGCATCACAAACAAATGATATTTTTGCCTGAATGGAGAGGAGAGTTCGAATCTCATTTACCATGGAAACTCACCAAGGCACAAACACGAACACTTACTGAAATTCTCACCGATATGGCGCTGCCCTACCCTATGTCACGACTGGTAGAAGGGGATACCGGCTCGGGAGAAACCGTTATCGCTGCCTGTGCCATGTATCACGCGGTAAAGGCTGGATTTCAAACATGCCTCTTGGCCCCTACTGAAATTCTTGCGCGCCAACATTTTGCAACCATGCAAAAAGTATTAAAACCACTCGGTATTCAGCCTCACCTTTTTATTGGCGCACTCACCCAGAAAGAGAAAAAAATAATGGCTGATGGACTGCGCGATGGACGCACTCAGGTTATTGTTGGTACACATTCTCTTATTCAAGACTCAATCACCTTTAAAAAATTAGGACTTGCGATCATTGATGAGCAACACCGCTTTGGCGTGAAACAACGAGAACTTTTAAAATCGCAGGGTAGCCCCCACATGCTGCACTTAAGCGCGACGCCTATTCCACGGTCACTCGCACTGGTCATGTATGGAGACCAAGAGCTTTCAATCATAGACGAGCTTCCGCCAGGCAGAAAGCCAATAATGACGCGCATTGTTCCTGAAGAAAAACGCAAAGACGCCTATGACTGGATCAAAGAACAAATAAAAGCAGGCAGACAAGCATTTATTATTTTTCCGCTTGTTAATGAATCAGAAAAAATAGAATTAAAGGCAGCCGTTAAGGAATATGAAACACTCAAACTCGATATATTTCAAAAAGAAAAAGTCGGTTTATTACATGGCCAAATGAAGGCCGAAGAAAAAGAAGCAACGATGGCACAATTTTCAAAAGGGGAGATCGATATACTTGTTTCTACCTCAGTTGTCGAAGTGGGGGTTGACGTTCCAAACGCAACAATAATGATGATCGAGGGAGCAGAACGCTTTGGATTGGCTCAACTGCATCAGTTTAGAGGTCGCGTGGGCAGGGGAGTACACGATTCATACTGTTTATTGTTCCCCTCCTCATACTCTCCTGACGCAATAAAACGGCTAGAGGCTTTAGTGAAATACGACTCCGGATTCAAATTAGCAGAAATTGATTTGCAGTTACGAGGGCCTGGTGAAGTTTTTGGCACTGCACAAAGTGGACTGCCAGATTTAAAGATGGCCAGCTTAAGTGATGCCTCGACCGTCACCGATACTCGTAAAGCAGCACTTACAATTCTTAAAAATGATCCCAAGCTGGATTCACATAAAAACCTGCAAATGAAGATGTCTGAAATGGCAAAAACGATGGTCGTTGGAGACTAAGATTTCGTTATACCCTCAATCGGCAGACCTGAATACATTTTTTGTTCATAAACAGCATTTTTACAGCTACTGTAACGACCTCGTATTCATTTATTACTCAAAAACGCCTATAAACGCGAGTTTTGACTCTTTTGGCTTGCATAAGCCATTATCCCAACTCCCCGCCTCGTTATTTAACAAAATAACGAGCAATAGCTACCTTTAGCTTTTGAACGATAGGTGATTAGGCTGTTATAGATACACTTTTCTGCATTTTTCGTTTAACTCAGCTTTTTTGGCTTATTAATAAGATGTTGCGATTCCTTCAACGTAAATTTAATATGCATAGTTGGCTTTTGAACGCCTTTTTAACTGTTGAGCGTCTATCAACGGTTCAAATCTAGGGCACTTTGTACAAGGTATATTGTGCAAAGTAGGAGATACCTAATAAAACATATCCCCTGTTATGTTTGACAGTATTTTTTAGCTATGTTTTAATATGCTCTTCTAATAATTGATACTCACATGAATCAAATACATACTGAAATAGTATCCCGAATTGACGTTGATAAACCTAAGCCGGATTCGCCTGATGTTCTGGCGATAGCAGATACTATTCAGAAAATAAGGCAAGCGACTGAATCTGAGCGGCTCAGAATTTATGTTCCATACGACCGCACGTCTCCTGCTCTTTATGATTTGGGCTCTGCTCTTATATATGGAGACAAAGAAACAACAACTGCCTCACTCGAACGTTAGAATAATCGAACGCGGCGACCGATACCTGTTTGCTCGGCCAGACGGAACTACCTATGTCGTAAATCCCCTTCTTGCGGGCGAGGAATGCGAGTAAAAATCGAACGTGAGCTCGCGTACTGATGCCAATACGTGGCTATGAATAGCTGCCTCTTTATGGTATAATTTAAAGATTTAATAAACAAAAATATGGTACAAAAAACAGGAAATCAAAAAACAACGGTGGAAGCATATGGCAACCTTGAGGTTTTGCCAGAACATGACGAAGCCCTCGATGACACACAAGAAAGTAACGAAACTCATACACGAAGAACCCTTGAACCGGAACCGACGGCAGAGACCGCTGGTGAAAAAGCAGATACGGGTAAGTTAAAGGTAAAAATTGAATCAAAACAAAAAGGGGCTGATATTTCACTCAATGTACTTGAGAGCAAGGTAGATCAAGGCCGTTATTACGATGCCGAGTCACCAGCCGAGATTGCATCAATCAACCCATGGGAAGATTTCGATAAACCTCGAGAGGCAATCGAAGAACAGAAAATAGCCGATGCAGCAGCCACTTTTGGCTGTGCGCTGAGCGTTCTTATGAAAATCGGCTCACTCAATGGGCTCGATGTTTCAACTCCTAAAAAACTTATCGATGCAGTTCATTCAGGCAACTTTCCTATCACTCCTAATGCAACCGAGTTAACTGCAATAACAAAATTGGAAGAAATTTATTCTGCCGAAGGCTCTTCATGGAAAAAGGCTTTTACCGAACAATTTTGGGGCGGATTATGGGGACAAGTTGTCAGCTCTAAAGAAACCGAAGTCAGGGGGATCCCAGAAAGCGCGATTCACTCCCCTGCTTCTCAGGCTTCGATAGCCGCAGCAAATAAAGCAAAAGCAGATAGTGGTTCACTACAAAATGTCGCTCAAAATTCTGTACAAAGTACACCGAAAACCGCAGCAGGTGTCGGCAATTGGTTATCGCAAAAGTGGGACGAAGCAAAAGAGAATCCAGGCACTGCCCTACTCTATACCGGTATTGCAGCAGCAGGAATATATGGTTTGTACAAAATTGCAAAATACTTATTGAAAGATGATGGCTCAAAAGATGGTGAGAAAGCGGGTGAAAAAGAAGAAGGCGGAATGATAGGAAAAATACTAAAATATGTACTCGGCGCAGGAGCAATCGGCGGCGGCGCATATGGATTATTTGGATTATTCCGCTCATTAACTGCAGGCGCTGAGGGAAAAATTGTAGATGGTGCAGGATCTAAAATCGTTGACACAATAAAAGAAAAACTAGGACTCGATGATAAACATGGAGAAACCGTTACTGGATTACTTGCTAAAGGAGAAATTGGAGGCGCAATAGAAGCCGTTTTCAACGGTTTAGATAAAGAAAAAGACTACCACGATGCATTGGCAGTAAAGATCAAACATGAAGTACAAGGAGAAAAACTTATTGGAAAAGTCTTGTATACATTTAAAGACAAAAATTTTACTGATTTCATGGACTCAGATCCTAAGTACAGCCTCGAATTTTTCAATGATACATCGAATACAATTATGGATGTGTTTAAAGATATTCCAGGCGCAAGCAAAATTACTGGCGGCGTCTATGGAATGGATGCTGAAGATCAGAAAAGTGCAACAATCGAGCTTCAAACCTACTTTCAAAAGAATCAAAAACGATTGGATGCGAATATCCCAATCGATAAAAAGACGACAACAATCGGTGAAGTTCTACGCATGCTAGTACCTATAGGATCTCCTGAGCTGAAAAATCTTGCCCCGGATAAAAAAACACAATCAACTCCCCCACCCGAACCATCAGCACAGGGTGAATCTAAAGAAAATACAGGCGTAGCCATTGCAGGAGGAGCAGCCGCGATTGCTGCAACAGGCAGTATTTCTCAACAGATCGGTCACGAATCAACTCACGGCTCAACCATAAAGCCTCAATCAGAAGTTTCCACTCCTCAGATCGAAACATCGAGCGGGAATGAAGTAACATGGTCTGCAATTAAAGATGTATTAAAAGACGAGTCAGTATCTTCTGATAGTAAATCAGAAAGGAATAAAATTATTCTGCAACAGCCTGAAAATTCACCTTTTAGAAAACAGCTCAAAACCAACGAAGAATTACTCGATGGACTACCGACAATGGCACAACTGCATGAAGCCATTGATGCATTAGAAAAACGTGCTAAATCATTAGATAGTCTTTGGCTCAAAACTAAAAACGAAGAAGAGAAAGAGCCGATCGAAGAAAAACAACGCGAGATTAGAGAATATATGGCAGTACTCCTTAAACTTATTCCACAAAATGAAGCCGCCGCTGAGAATTATTTGAAGGCAATGCAAACGGGAGATACAGAAACCGTGCAGAAAGCGATGACACAAATTACAATGGTCAAAGGTAAGTTAGGTGAAGCACTCCATGACTCACTTACAAGGGAAGGTTGGGCATTTTTGGAAAATCAAATGGTGATGAGGGGAATTCCTATTGCGTGGAATTTTTATCACAATTGGTTGCATGCAGAAGATCTGAGACAAGAAAATGGTAAATATATTTTTGGTAAATTTTGGGGTACGTTAAAATCAGTATTAGGAGGGTCAACACATCGATTACGAGGAACCGGTGATGTAAAAGGCCCGCCAATGGAGCTCGATGAGATTGAAAGATTAACTGGCAAATTCAAAGAAGATATTGAAACCTTGCGTACAGACCTGAGCGAAACCGGCAAAGGTGAATTAGGCGACAACGTAGATAAAAGATTCTTTGATAAATATAAAAAAATTGAAACAGATGGGGTACTAATACGAACAGATATAGAGCGACGTATAAAAGCAGCTGATGAAGCCGCTGCGCAAGCAATGGCTCGGCAAGATAAAGCCGCTTTTGAAGCGGCAAAAAGCGAACTTAATCGTTGTTATAAAGCGACCGCAGACATAGAAGCTGGTGTCGTTCACAGTGTAGAAGAAGGATGGCAAATTTTACACAAACGCTTCGGCGCAGAAGACCTTGGGCGTAAACCAATTGGATATCTAGACATATTAGAAACTTCTATAAATCAGAAAGGGTATGAAGGAGGTATGCAACAGTTACGTTCCACTATGAGAAGTGTCATTAAAAATTTCAAGAAAAAATCAGAATATAGTTTATGGAGAAGCTTAGTACCGAGTAAAACTGCGATTGGAGTATATGGACTACAATTAGGATTAGGCAGCTATTTATTGAAAGATGAACAAACTTCAGCGAATGAAGCATTCTGGCAATCAGCACAAATGGCAGCACCAGGATGGGGAACGTGGTTGGATGCAAAACAAGCATGGACTGGAAAAGAATCTTTTACGGGAAATCCACTCGATGGAACTGATCAATTTATTTCTGGGGCATTTGCGGCAGCAGGCGGCCTGAGCGATTCACTAACCTTATTTGGTCTTGGTTTTATTGGACGCTATGTTCTTGACGGTGCAAAAACAGTAAGAGGATTAAGCAAACTACGAAAGGCTCAAATGGCTCTTGAAAACTTAGGCAAAGGATATAAAGAATACAAGGGATCCAAAGCATTTGCGTTAACCGGGAAATTACACCTTGCAACTGCCGGATTGGCAATTGGAGTAATTGGTACACAAGTAATAAAGGCGGGGCTCGAAAAATATGGCGAGGTAAATCTATCTGAAGGTGCCTACAACGATATTGTTGCACCATTAAAAGATGGTGAAGTGAATTAAATCTTCTTCACCATATACGTACCTTCAAGCTCGTACCCAAGCTTTCGGTAGTATTCGCGAATACCAATACCCGATATGACGGCGATCTTCTTAAAGCCGTTTTTCTTTGATATACGCTCCGCTTCGAGAATGAGTTTTTTGCCAAAGCCCATGTGCTGGCTGGCCTTTTCGTCGTGCTCAGAAATTGGCACCTGCGCACCGTAGGTATGCAACTCGCGAATGAGTGCGGCGCCTTCGAGCTCTTTAATAAAGTGTTTTTTGCCGTTGAGCGAGTAACTCGAAAAACGCAAACGCAACAACGCACACAATTTATCTTTCTTCGCTTCGTCGTAACTTAAGAAAAACTCTCGTCCATTTGAGGCGTCGTACTCCATGGTTCGAAGCTCTATCTGTTTCGGATCAATAATTTCGTCGCGAATCTCACGACACCGAATACATTCGCAGGTAAGTCCCCTTTTTTTCATGATTTCTTGAGCAACCTGGCGAAGGTTACTTACCTTGCTGCCGCCAATAATACTCGTTGCAGGAATATCGCGTATTAAACGAGTCACACGCAAATAGCGAGGGAAAAACTTTTTCGCCTCGATGATAATCCTAATTAATTCTTCATCGGTGTAGGGCACGTGTCTCCCCTGCTCCATCCATAGTTTAAGCTCTGCAAACGGCACGACCATGCACGGATAAAACTTAATCATGTCTGGCTTAAAGTCTGGATTTTCAAACACCTCTTTGAACATCGCAATGTCGCGCTCAACAGTCGCGCCCGGCAAGTTCGGCATCATGTGGTACGAGATTTTGAAGGCTGCATCTTTCATTAATTGAGTTGCGTGAACCGTCGCCGCAACGTCGTGCCCACGTTTTACCAAAGCCAAAATATCGTCATAAATCGTCTGTGCACCAATCTCAATCCTGGTACAGCCAAGCATTCTCATGCGCTTCACCTCTTTTTCATCGATCCAGTCCTGGCGGGTTTCAAGGGTAATAGCCACACACCGATGTTTCGCCGTTTCATTTATTTTCTGCGCCTCAGCCAAACTTCGAGATTTCACTCCATTCATCGCATTCAAACATCCTTTTATGTAACTCACTTGATACGGCTTTGGGTGCGAAGACCAGGTACCGCCCATCACTATCAACTCAACTTTATCGGTGGGGTGACCATTTGCCTCAAGCGCATCGATGCGCGACTTTACCTGTCGGTACGGATCATAATCGTTCAAAATCGCTCGCATCACGGCCGGTTCATTACTCAGATAACTTTTTGGTACATTTTCTTCGGTAGGACAAAACACACAGCGAGAAGGGCAACCCATCGGCTTTGTTAAAACTGCAACCGGCGAAACTCCCGATAATGTTCGAATCGCGCGTTTACGAATAAGGGTGCTGAAATCTTTATCTTCTTTGACGGTGCCTGCCGCAATAAGTACACGGTATGCTGCAACAAGTGCAGAATGAGGAGGCGGAGAAATACCAAAATGCTCGGCATAATGCAGTTTAAGATCATGTAACTCTTTTGGCGTCTTAATACCACTCTCGAGCGCCTCAATAACTAATTGTGTAATCGATGCCATATATGGAGCCATATTGTACATGGTGACGCGAGTCGCTACAATGGCTCTGTGAAGATATCCAAAGCACATTCAGCGGTCATGCAAAGCATTGTTGATACCTACAACGAAATCGGCGATGATTTTGATAAAAGTCGACGAGTGATGTGGCCAGAATTTGGGGCTATAAAAAAGCTGCTCGTGGATACGATTCGCAATTCAGAAAAAAAACTACGCATGCTCGATTCTGGCTGTGGGAATGGGCGTATGGCTCATTTTTTCAAGGATTTTCCACTCACGTACTATGGCTATGACGGGTCGAAAACTCTTATAAAAAAAGCGAAAGAGTGGTGGAAAAAAGAGTGTGCTGATGCTCAATTGAAGACCCACTTTTCAATAGGGACTCTTCTTGAAAAAAAATATTCGCAACCGTTTGATGTTATTTTATCGAGCGCCGTTATTCATCACCTCCCCACTGAAGAGTTGCACCTTGCGTATCTAAAAAAACTGCATGCCCAACTGACAAACGATGGTTTTTTATACATAAGTACGTGGAATTTGTGGCAGCCAAAATACATGGACACGATCGATAAAAAAACGCATGCTTGTTATGTACCGTGGGGAACAAAAACCCGATTTTACTACGCATTTGAGCATACAGAATTTATTGAGTTACTTACTGAAGCAGGTTTCATAACCCTCGAAGAAGTTTCGAGTGCACATAATTTTTGTTTTATCGCATGGAAAAAATAATACGAGAGAACATTTTAGGTGTGGATTTTGACGCGGTGACACTCAGCGAAGCGGTTACTCGAGGGCTTGTGTATGCGAAAGATACGTTGCGCCAACACGTAGTAGTTACACCAAATCCTGAAATTGTATTGCATGCCCACTCTCACCCAAATTTTGCCGCACTGCTCAATAAAGCGAGCATGTCGATCCCAGACGGGGTAGGTATATTGTGGGCTTCTGCCTTTAAAAACCGCATGTTGCCGCCTGGCAAACTGAAAGAACGAGTGCCTGGTGTAGATTTTATGACGAATCTTGTTGATGCACTACATGATGGAAAAGTTACTATTTTTCTGCTTGGTGCTGGCCCCGGCATTGCTAAAAAAGTCGCCGAAATTTTACTAAAAAAACACCCGACACTCGCGATCGTAGGAACCGACAGTGGCTCGCCGCTAGACGAAGATTTCGCTGATATAAAAGCAAAAATAGATGGCAGTGGCGCTCAAGTTTTGTTCGTTGCCTTTGGCGCTCCAAAACAAGAAGAATGGATTTTCGCCCACTTGAAACAACTCGCCTCAGTTAGACTTGCTGTTGGGGTTGGCGGTACCTTCGACTTCATTGCCGGTAAACGAAAACGAGCCCCAGCGGTAATGCGAAAATTCGGCTTGGAATGGCTCTGGAGGCTCGTTCAAGAACCAAAACGTATAAAAAGAATCTTCAATGCCGTAGTGAAGTTTCCGTGGGTAGTGATAACGCGCAAAACGAAAAAATCACAACTTTGAAAAATATTGCTGATAAAACCTTATCTTCGATACGGGAGTACACCCTGTTTCAATAAACTTAAGGGCAAACGCGCAGATACAACAGGTCTATTTTGTAAATCTCGAGCCTCTAACGTAATCCACGTTGCCTTTTTCTCTGTTGGCCATTCAATTGTAATAAGACCGAAAGATTCACTCGAATACGGTTTAACAAGCCGATACATATTTTTTTCTTCGGTAAATTGTTTTGGTGCTTTATTGAACGATCCAGTCGTTAAATCATAGAGCGGATACCCTATTCCCCCGTTCATATTTGAGAGCTCAGCAAAGTGACGATCACCACTGACAAAAACTACTCCATTCGCGCCAGTATCTTTTATGGTATTAAAAAGTTTTCGGCGTTCTAACGGAAAATTCATCCAATTTCCCCAGCCGTTATCACGTGTAATTACCTGAATGCTCGACATTATAATGCGAACTTCTGCGGGCTTTTTGAGCTCTTCTCGAAGCCATAACCATTGTTCAGGACCAAGAACTGTTGCAGATGCTTGGCTATTCGGTAAGTTCCCTCCCCTAGCTGACTTTTTCAAAGAACTTCGAAACGTACGTAAATCGAGTGCAATTACCTGCACACGTCTTCCTGGCTCTCCAAATATTTTTGAATCATAAATGCCCGCCCTTTTTCTTCGGGCTGAATCGATTGGATCTTTAAAAAAATCGAGAAAAACTTTTTTAGAAATCTCTTTTTGGGCAAACTCCATTCCTGCATCGTCTAAGCCATAATCGTGATCATCCCAGGTCGAAACGATCGGTATCTGTGCTGCAATGAATTTGGCGAACCCAGAATTTTGAGCTAATTTCGCATACTTATTGCGCATCACTGTTTCATCGGCAGTATCTAAGTACACGTTATCTCCCAGAAAAAGAAAAATATCAGGCTTGAGCTTAAGAATAGTATTCCACAAGGGTTGCGGCTTCTCTTGGTCTATATCAGCGGCAAAAGCAATAACCGTTTGCTTATGCACAGGACGCGCTTTTGCAAATAAAAAACTAGGAAATAAAATAAACGAAATAAGAACAGATGAAACAAACAGATAAAATATTTTTCTAAAACCCATATACATTAACGAGTTTTTGGCTTCTTTTTTGGCTTCGGCTTTTCTTCTTCATCATCGCCACCTCCTCCCGTTGCACGCACTAAAATGCCTTCAATAATAGGTCGAACATGGTCAACAATCGAAGAAGCGAGGCTCACCGGTTTAATGATAAAGTCGTTCACCTTATCGACGGTAATGCGAACATTCTCAATTACTTTGCTTGCATCGCGCAAAATCAAAATCAAATAAACGAGAGTCACGCACAAAAAAATGGTGAGGATTCCAATAGAAATGGAAGCAACGACATAGAGTGTTGATTGAGGATCAATATACATATGATGTGAGTATACCAAGCAAAAACTCCTCTTTTTCTACTTTGAGTTGTGAAAAAAGTCCTTCGTTTTGTTACTCAAAAACAATTCGGAGCTTACTTCATCAAATTTCGCAACATCTCCGAGACCATAGCCGGCTGCGCTTTTCCTTTGCTCTCCTTTAAAACTTGGCCTACCAAAAATCCTATCGCTGCATCTTTCCCACCTTTAAAATCTGCGACTGGCCCAGGATGCTTTTCTAATACGGCTTTGCACATTGCCTCAATTGCTCCCGTGTCAGACACAACCGAAATACCGAGCTCTTTCACCACAACCTCTGGCGAATTGCCACTCTCGTACATTTTTTCAAACACTTCGGACTTTGCCTGATTATTCGAAACTTTTCCATCGACGATCATCTTAACTAACTCACCCAACGCCTGTGCCGTTACCTTACACTCACTCAAATCGAGATGATCTTCTTTCAAATGTTTAAACAAAATCGTATTAAAAAATGAAGAGGATTTTTTGCATCGCCCGACACTCGAACAACCGTTTCAAAATAATCTGCACGAGCAGGCTCTTCGGCAATAAATAAGGCATCTTCAGTAGTTAACCCATACTCTTTCACAAAACGCTCACGGCGAACTTTTGGCAATTCGGGAATACTCTTTTTAAACTCTTCAATTTGCGCATCGGTAAAGGTCATAGGGGGCAAATCTGGTTCGGGAAAATAACGATAATCATGCGCATCTTCTTTTGAGCGCTGAGAAACGGTAATGCCTTTTGCGTCGTCCCACCCACGTGTCTCTTGCGAAATGGTTTCGCCGTTTTCGAGCATTTCAGTTTGACGTTTAATTTCGTAAGCCGCCGCATGCTCAAGCGCACGGAACGAGTTTAGATTTTTAATCTCAACCTTCGTGCCAAACTTTTCTTGGCCGACGGGACGGAGCGAAACGTTTAAATCAAAGCGCATCATGCCTTTTTCCATATCGCAATCAGATGAACCAACGTAGCGCACAATACGGCGAATTTCTTGCGCATAGGCACTCGCCTCTTCGATTGAACGCATATCAGGCTCAGAGACAATTTCCATTAAGGGGTTGCCGCTGCGGTTATAATCACATAACGTACCCGCCTGCGTATGAGTGAGTTTACCTGCGTCGTCTTCTAAATGAAGTCGCGTGACCCCAATAATCTTCGTACCAATATCGACACTACCACCAACTGAAACAGGCTTATCGAACTGCGAAATCTGATATCCCTTTGGCAGGTCAGGATAAAAATAATTCTTACGATCAAATTTTGAAAAATGAGGAATCGTGCACCCAAGCGCAAGTGCGGCTTTAACTCCTTTAATTACGGCTTCACCATTGAGTGCCGGCAACATTCCCGGCATACCCATACAAATGGGACACACATTGGTATTGGGTTGTTTGCTAAATGAATCTGTTGAACAACTACAAAACAACTTTGTTTTTGTAGAGATCTGAGGGTGAATTTCGAGGCCGATGACCGGCTCATAGGTTGTTGCCATACGTGGTCTATTGTAGTGTTGTTGAGAGGAGTTTATCAAGCGCGACTTCAAGTTCT
>CAYHBN010000009.1:0-29235 GCA_964354865.1 uncultured Candidatus Peribacteria bacterium | reverse complement strand
ACCCTCGACCCTCTCGGTGTAAACGAGATGCTCTAACCAGCTGAGCTAAGCGCCCTGACCTGTAAACTGCCGCTCCTTTTTATCATACCGTAGGTAAAATAACAACTCATTCTGCTATGCAGCGTGTACGGCTTTTACCAAAGCATGAAAAGTTTTATTCGGGATTTCAACTGATGCTGAGTCACACGCACGAGATAGTGTTAAGTGAATTGCTTTCATTGTTGTTCCTTGAATAATTCCCAATGAAGCGCGCAATATTTTTGCAGTCTCTGCAAAATCAGGACTAGCAGGATGTAAACTTTCGAAGCGTTTTAGAGTATCCATGAGGGAATTATACAATACTGGCCAATACGGTCAAATCTGGTGCCCAAGAAGGGACTTGAACCCTTACGAGATTGATCTCACTACGACCTGAACGTAGCGCGTCTGCCATTTCGCCACCTGGGCACGGAACTCAATTAATACGTGCATTTAATCTGATTTTCGTGACTTTTTCAATGGCGTAGCTTGGCTGAGAGCCTTGTAGCGAGTACAATGCCGTGGCTACTGACATACCCTATGGCTAAAACGATCATCTTCGACTTCGACGGGACACTTGCAGACACACTCAGTGTTGGAGTTTCTATCTACAATAAAATTGCTCATCAATATGGATGCACAGAAGTGCCACTCGAAAAAGTCGATGAACTACGTGCGCGACGACCTCAAGAATTTCTGAGGGACTATGGGGTCACATTCCTAAAATTGCCACGAATCCTTTTGCGTATGCGCAGTGAACTGATAGCACGCATGGATTCGATCGAAGCCATACCGGGAATTATTACCGAACTCATGAAAATTAAAACCGAGGGATACTCGTTGGGCATTCTCACATCGAACTCACAAGACAATGCGAGATCGTTTCTTGAAAGATATTTTATAGCGAGTATCTTCGATTTTATATTTAGTGATAAACATGTATTCGGCAAACACAAAGCAATTAAAAGATTGTTGAAAAAAAACTCGCTCGAACAAAATGACGTACTGTATGTGGCAGACGAAACACGCGATATTGAAGCAGCGCGCAAAGCAGGTATAAAAATAATCTCGGTTTCGTGGGGATTTAATACAAAGACAGTGTTGGAAACTTTAAAACCAGATGCACTTATTCAGACACCAAAAGAATTACTTTCTGCGATACAAAAACTCGCGTAATCACAAAGTTATTCGAGCGGCATGTCTTTGCCAAATTCTGCAATAAATTTCTGATGAGCATTCAGTTTTTGCGTACAAAATTTTTCGATTTTCTCAGCAGCTTGAACTAAATTATTGTTCATCTTTGCCGCGCGCGACGCAGCGTCCATTGCAATGTGGTAGCGACTTGTTTGATTACGGACATGCATATCGAATGGAGTTGTGGTTGTTCCCTCTTCGCTATAGCCATGCACCGACACTCGGCCATTATCAACCTTGCCCCACAACGATTTATAAATATCGCCGACGTAACCGTGAAAGTTCACGACCACTGGCGCTGTTTCGGTAAAGTAATCGTTAATGTTGATCTTCGAGGCAACTTTTTCATCGCCAACACCAAGCGCGGTAAGTTCAGAAATATTTACAAAACGAATCTTTACCTCGGGTGCGAGTTTTTCGATCAGCTTGCTTGCTGCAACCGCTTCAATAGTCATGTGATCGCCAATTGAAACAAGCACAACATCGGGAGTCTCCCAGCCATCGTGAACAAACTTCCAAATGCCAATACCTGTTTTTTGCTGTTCATAAGCCTGTTTGAGCGTAAGCCACTGCGGCATTTCTTGCTTATCAACCACAATCACGTTGATACCGTTTGTGCGATTCAAACAATCTTCTAAAACAACAAGTGTAGAGTTTGCATCAGCAGGAAAATATACAGAGCTCATGGAACCATGTTTCTCTAAAATGCTCGAAATAAAACCAGGATTTTGGTGAGAATAACCGTTGTGCTCTTGCCTCCAGCCCACACTCGTCAAAATGTAGTTGAGCGATGAAACCGGCTTTCTCCAAGACAACTTGAGTGACTGTTTTATAAATTTTGCGTGCTGATCGACCATGCTCGAAATAATTGGCGCAAAGGCCTCATAGGTAGCAAATACGCCATGGCGGCCCGTTAATACAAATCCTTGCATCCAACCTTGAAGGGTGTGTTCACTGAGTATTTCCATCACGCGGCCCTTGGGATCCATGCGCTCGTCATATGAATGAAGCGGTAACATAAAAGGCCTTCCCGTTACCTCGAAGAGCGGAGACATTTTATTTGAATCGGTTTCATCGGGACAGAAAAATCTAAAGTTCGCCTGTTTTTTGTTGAGCGTCAGAATATCGCGCATAAACTTTGCACCTACTTCGGTATTACGATCAATCGCATCGCCCGGCTTCTTAATCTTAACTTCATAGGCGCTTGTCTTAGGCATTTTGAGCGCTTTTCGGGTATCACCACCGTATGCATACGGCGTTCTGCCCATACGACGTTTACCAGTTGGCACAAACTCTAAAACTTCTTTGCTCGGTGCACCTTTCGAATCGATGAGTTCATTAATTCTATAGGATTCAAGCCAGTTTTTCAAAAGTTGGAATGAATCTTTATTAGTCAGAACATCTCCAAGTGGGATTCCATGCGAACGAAAATTCCCCTCAACTTTTTTACCATTCAATTCTTTCACTCCATGCCAGCCCTTAGGGCTTCGTAAAATAATCATTGGCCATTCTGGCATAAAGGTCACGCCTTTTTTGCCCTTATATCCTCTCGCCTTCATTTGAATCGCTCTAATTTTTCCGTATGCCCACTCCATGGCATCCATCATTTTTTCGTGCATGTTCCCCTGCTCTACAATCCTCACAATATAACCCATACCTTCGAACATTTTAGTCAGCTGCTTGTTGCTCATTGCGCTGTGATAGCACGGACCGGAAATTTTGTACCCATTGTCATGCAAAATCGGTAACACCGCACCAGACTCAGCTGGATTCAAAAACTTATTTGAATGCCATGCAGCAGCTAATGGACCCGTCTCTGCTTCTCCGTCACCAACGACACAACATGCAATCAAATCAGGGTTATCGAGAACCGCGCCATAGGCCGTAGAAAGCGAATATCCAAGTTCGCCACCTTCTAGAATACTGCCGGGACTCATTGGCGTTAAATGACTCGGGAATCTTCCTGGCCAGCTAAATCCTTTTGCAAAATCGTGTGTGCCTTGCGCATTTCGAGGATATTCAGGATAAACCTCTGAGATTGAATTTTCAGCAAATAAGGTCGCTTGAATTGCGGGAGCACCATGGCCTGGACCAGCAATAAAAATCATGTTTGCTTCTTTGTGCTGGCTGAGTAAATAGTTCGCATGCGCATAGATAAATGAGAGTCCAGGAACCGTGCCCCAGTGACCAAGTACGCGTTCTTTAATGTCAGACTGCTGTAATTTTTTTTTCAAAAAAACGTTATCTTTCAAATAAAGTTGGGCTGCTGCAAGGTAGTCACAGTAGCGAAGGTAGCTATCAAACCATTTGAGCGCTTTTCTATTTGGGAATAACGATTTCATATTTATTTATGAAAAAAAATATTATGCCAACATGGCATCGGTTATGTGTGTGTAATCGGGGAGCACCAATGCAGCACCTGCGGCAAGTAATTCGGCTTTCGCGGTTGTGGTTTCAAAGGCAATACTCATAATGTTGGCTGCTTTTGCGGCTGCGACGCCATTGGCACTATCTTCGAGAACGATGCACTCTTCAGGAGTAACACCAAGTCTTTCTGCAGCTGCGAGAAACACATCGGGAAACGGTTTGCCATGTGCAACTTCAGAGATAGAAATAATATCGGGGAAGTGTTGGTCTAAGTTAATTTTTTTCAAAATATATCGAACTGCACCAAGGTCTCCATTGCCAGTGGCAATAATTTTTTTAAGTCCGAGCGATTCAATATGATTTACAAATTCATGAACTCCTTTTACAAATGGAATATCGTTTTCTTGAACTAATTTTGTATACAAGCTACGTTTAACTTCAACAAAATGAGCTATTTCTTCAGAAGAAAGGTCTCTGCCGTGTTTGCCAAAAAAATCCTTTAAAATAAGCTTAGAACCAGAACCTGCATATACTTTCATATGGGCTACTGGGTCGTACGCAATTCCCTCTTTCGCAAATAATTCGGTAAACGCACGAATGTGAAATTGCTCAGTGAGCGTGATGGTGCCATCCATGTCGAAGAGTACAGCTTTTTTCATAATTTTGTTTACGTTAAAAGTATAACATAATTTTGTACAAAGTAAGGCGAAAACAGTATAGTCAGAGCGATGAAAAAAATTGTAATTCTTGGAGCTGGCTTTGCGGGAATTCGTTGTGCACTTGATTTAGAAAAAAAACTTCCGAACTACGAAATTAGTATTATTAACAAACGGCCTGCGCATGTGTTTAGACCAGATCTGTACGAGGTTGCCACAGCGTTTCATCCTCAAATTACAGAGACATGCATGACTCAATTGTCCGAGACAGTAGCTATTCCTCTCAATAAAATATTTGCAAATAAGAAAGTGAAAATAATTTTAAAACGCGTAATGAGAATTGACGCAGAAAATAAATTAATACATCTCGACGACGACTCTACACAAAAATTCGACTACCTCGTAGTCGCACTCGGCAGCGCTGTAAATGATTTTGGTATTGAAGGATTAAAAACGCATGCATCTACGCTCAAAACGGTCACCGATGCCATGGAGCTCAGCTGCAAAATCGATATGCTTTTTCACGAAAGATGGGCTCAAAATAATACTGACACGATATCTTTCATTATCGGCGGCGGGGGTGCAACCGGAGTTGAATTTGCCGCCGCACTCAATGGGTATGTAAAAAAACTATGCAGCAAATATCAGTTTCCACGAAACAAAGTTAGTATAAAAATAATTGAGGGAGGCACGAAATTGGCAGGATTAAGCGAAAAAGGGACAACCCTCGTTATAAAAAAACTCTTAGAACACGGTATAACCGTTGAGTGTGAAGCGCGAGTTTCAACAGTGAGTGAAACTAACGTAACAATCTTGTGTGATAAAAAAGAAAAAAATTTGCCACACTCTCTCTTCATTTGGAGCGGAGGCGTAAAGCCTCATCCACTTGTATCAACTTCATTTGAAAAAATCAGCAAACGAGGCGGAATCATGGTAAATGAGTTTCTGCAGACAGAAGAAAAGAGTCACATTTTTGCCTGTGGAGATAACGCAGAAATACTCGACCCGCATACACACAACCCCGTGCCCTGGCTCGCACAGACTGCGATTGCGCAAGGAGCGCTTGTCGCACATAACATTATACAATCGATTGAATCAAAACCGATGAAAAAATACGTGCCAGTAGTGAAAGGTGTCGTAATTCCACTTGGGGGCACCTTTGCTATCCTTGAGCACAACGGGACGATAGTTTCGGGGCGTTCAATTTGGTATTTGCGACGCTTAATCGACCTATCGTATGCAATGAGTATTTTGCCGTGGTGGTACGCGATAAAAAAATGGTTTGCTACAAACAAGATTTTTGCGCAGAATGATTAATAAGAATAACACTTCGAATATGACAAATACACTTCTTGGCGGGCACGTTTCGGTCGCTGGTGGATTTTCAAATGGATTTAAAAATGCTGATGCAATAGGCGCTGAGACTATTCAGTTTTTTGGGGCATCACCGAGGCAGTGGTTTGCATCGCAGCCAAATGAAGCGGCGATTACGGCGTACAACGAAGCGCGCGCTAAAAGCGGGGTAAAAAGCGTTTTTCTCCATGCCGCATATTTAGTAAATCTTGGTTCAGATAAAGCAGACCTACGTGCGAAATCTGTGGCGTCATTGAGCGCACATTTTAAAATTGCGAACGCACTGAACGCAAACGGACTTATTTTTCACATGGGATCGAATAGCAAACGAAAAGAGGGGCTCGGCTATACCGCCGAGGGAATAAAAAAAGTTCTTGCTGCAGTGCCTGGTGACAGCTTGTTGATTATGGAGAATTCATCGGGAGGAGGATCAAAACTCTGTTATGACGGCGACGAACTAGGCGAGATATTTCATGCAGTAAAATCCCCGCGATTAAAAATTTGTCTCGACACGGCACACATTTTCGCCTCGGGCGTAATCCCCCATTTTTCAAAAGAAAATATAGAATTTGCGCTGAATCGATGGGAGAAAGCCTTTGGCCTAAAAAACATCGTAGCGGTTCATTTTAATGACTCAAAAACGCTCGCGAACTCACACACCGATCGGCACGAAAATATTGGCGACGGACATATTGGGCTCGAGGGTCTAAAAAACTTTGCGGAACAAAAAAACCTTCACCATGCCTCGTGGATACTCGAGGTACCCGGAATTGCTGGCGAAGGTCCAGATGTAGAAAATATGAATCGACTGAAAAAACTATTTGGCCGTAACGTCAGTTGAACTTGCAGGAACTTCATCTTTCACCTCAACATCGACGAGCGTGAGGGACTCATCGCTAGTAGCAGTGGTTGAAACAGTAACTGCCGCAGCCTTTTTTTGCTGTGCCTCAAACTCTGCCTGAGGTGTGAATTTAAAACAACCAGACATGAGTAATAAAATCGAACACAACGAAAGAATAAGGATTTTTTTCATATCAAAAGTATGCCATATTATGGTATAATTAAGCCAATATAAATATAAAATATGAGTAGAATTCCTCAGTATCTTTCTTCATTTTCAAGCGAGGGCGATGAAGTAAATCATCTGATTAGGGAATCGAATAACCTATCACATGATCCTCACGCTCCTCTTCATGAACAAAGAAACAAGACAAGAAAAGCTATAGGTATTTTACAAGTAGTGAGTACTGACGATGAAAAAATCAACGAAGCAAAGAACAAATACGTAACGCACCTGGAATTACTAACCGATGCTCTACAAAATGCAGACGAGCGGCTAGATGGAGAAATCAGTGATGAAGAAATTCAAAAACATATAAGTGATTTTGTAGAACGAGAAAAAAAACGTTGGGAGAAAACTCCATATACTAACGAAGAAATTTTAGGATTATTTACAGAAGAGCACCTCAAGCAACTTGATCTCGATGATTACATATTGCTTATGAAAAGATTTCCCGGCGAAGTAGTAACTCATGTCACAAGACAAGGGATCAGAGACCACACTGATTTACCTGATCACTTTACTAACCAAGGAATGCATCATGACAGTTTTGAAAAAATCCTTGATGAACGTCGACTACACTCTATGATGCAACTCTGTATTCGTGGAGAAATACAAGACGAAGAGGTTCTAGAAAGATTTTTAAATAATCCTGCAACAAAAGAAGAAGCACTCGATCATGCAAAAGGAATAAATTCAATTTCTGACGAAGAATTCAAGCGCATGTTTGGGGCACAAGGAAGCCTCAGCGACCAAGCAGCAATACATTTTGCATCAGAGCAGGTGCTCGATCATTACTATGGCAGCGAAAGAGAAAATGAAATCTTTTTGGTATATCCATCAGTATTTGTGGCATCGCAATTTAAGTTCATGAATCCACATAAAAGTAGCCATGATTTAATGCCAATGTCATCGAATAGAGATGCTCATATAGGAGACCTGGGCGCGGCCGACAAATACACCGACTTATTCGTTTGGACGGAGAATCAAAAGGGTATAGACCTTGACGCAGGTATAGCGTTTATTCCTGCAAATGCAGATGTTGACCCTGTAACAGGATCACAGTACGTGTTGGATGACCAAATGAAACCTAATGAAAAAGACGAGTTTACTAGTGAAATTAATAAACTTGCTCAATCTAAAGTTTGTGAAACAGAGTGGAATGAACTATTTATAAAAAAATATAATAAATATGAAAAAAAGTCTTTTAAAGAGAAAATTGATATTTTTTTTAAGAAAATCGGTATTTCATTCAATCCCCATATTAAAATGGCAATACGAAAATATCTGTTTCATGATGAAAATGGTGGATATGTTTCAAGTTGGGACGAAACAAAAAAACGATTATTGAAAAAATTTGATGTAAGTGACTCAGATGACCGGAAAAGTTTATTTTATTATGGCGCACTGTTTGAGCGAGCAAAAACGACAATAAAATCCAAGCAATTTTGGGAAAAATATTTCGAAAAAAATCCAGAGCGAAAGCCAAAAAAAATCGTATATTACGACGGAGACCCAACTGTGGCATTAAACCGATGGCGAGAACAGAACGGAATTACTCCCAAGCTACATAAAAACAAAGCCCTTTCAACGCACGCCGGTTTTTCAACAAACCTAATTCATACTCAAAACAGACAAGCTGATTGTCCATCAGAAGATATCGATGCTGAAGATAGCCCCGATGGATTATTGCTTGTTGAAGATAGAAAGGCGATTACTGCGGTTTTACGGCAAATTATAGACCGTCACTTTGAATGAAGGCGCAAATATTATGTCAATTTGGTGGGCAGGAAGGGACTTGAACCCTCACGCCTTTCGGCACACGCACCTCAAGCGTGCGCGTATACCATTCCGCCACCTGCCCACGAAAAACGTGCGCTTATTATAACGGTAGATAGTAAAAATGCAACGCAGACCGAAAAACGGCTCTATAGAAGCATTTTTAATACAAATCTGGCGGCGAAGCCGCTGCACCGCGAATATCAGCGGCAAGTACTTGGAAAAAGTTTTCTTTCCTTAAATCCATATCAAGAAAATGTGTATATACCGTATGTGCTTTTTCGCCACATGCAGATTGCAGTAGAGGAAAAAACAGATCCCAATCAAAGTTACTCGCAGCACTATTACTCCCATGAATTTGCACACTACTAATAATATCTATCGCCATTTGTTGCCGCTCTTCTTGCGTTTTTGAATCAACATTTACTAAGTTATCGGCAAGATAATCAACTGTTTGCTTCGCCGTATCAAAGCTAATGGAGTCAAAATCACTTTGGGCAGTACGAATTCTCGATATAAGCAGCTGTGCCTCTTCTGGCTTAAATCCTTTTTCAAATACCAACGTGCGTGAGAGTGTTTCCATGTACATCTCGTCATCGCCTGTTACAAAAAAAGCGAGTGCCGCATTTTGGTTCACTTCAAAAAGTGTTGCAACGATGGCTCGATAATCGCCATAGGTTGCATCTTTTTTAGTTGATGTTGCATACGACGAAAGAACCTCGGTCATACCTTCGAAAAACCAATTATATTTTGCAATAATTTTATGACTAAAAACAATATCTTGGGGCATTAACAAGGAGTGAATAAACTCATGATACACAACGCCTCGAAATGAGAGATACTCATTATTTTTTATATCGTCTGTTATATAAATACTGTTATTTTCGATTGCATTCCCATCGTGCTTTCCAAAACGACCATAGTAATCTTCTCGTGGTGCATTCATAAACACAAAACGCGCAACACCCTTCTGTTGTAAAATTCGTTCGCGAACCACTGGATTTTCACGAATATTCACATAGTTGAGAAGCGATACCATAACAGTATCAAAGTCGACATCGAGCTCCTTTACCATGCGCTCCATGTTCGGCTTAATACTGCCTGAATATATGTTCAAATGCTGAATTGAATTTCTCAATTTGAGAGCAAAGAGACTCTTTAGATTTTGCAGATGTGCGTACATCTCTGTATCATCAACCAGCGCATCGGCCAAGGTTTGTGACGTATCACCAGTAAGCTCATTAATCTGACTCGCTTTATCTAAGTGAGTCATTGCACTGCCAACAAACGTCGTCGATTCTCGAGATTCGATAGGCCCGATAACTGGTTGGGTAGTTTTCGGCAAAACGTCTGGCGTAACAGGTATTTCTTTTTTAGGTTGAGGCATTCCCTCTATTATAGCTTAATTCCCGGCACCGGGAAACCCTGACACAGTGTTTTAACCTTATCTTTAACAGAACCCAGTACCTCCGGCTTGTTGTGGTTTTTGATCACTTCATCCATATACTCGGCAATTTTTACCATCTCGGGCTCTTTCATGCCACGAGTCGTAATTGCAGGAGTTCCGAAGCGAATACCGCTTGGATCCATCGGACCGCGTGGGTCATATGGAATCGTATTTTTGTTGAGTGTGATGCCTGCCTCGTCGAGGGCAACCTGTGCATCGGCTCCTTTAATACCAACAACTGAAAGATCGGCCACCATTAAATGATTATCGGTACCACCGGTAATGAGTTTCCAGCCGCGCTTGGTGAGTTCATCAGCCAAACATTTTGCATTTTTAATAATCTGAGCAGCGTACTCTTTAAATTCTGGCTTTGCTGCTTCTTCGAAAGCCACTGCTTTTGCCGCAGTCGTATGGTCGTGAGGGCCACCTTGTAATCCTGGGAAAACCGCACGATCAATCGCTTTTTGAAATTTAGACTTACACATAATCATTGCACTTCGCGGACCACGAAGAGTCTTATGAGTAGTGGTCATTACAACATCGAAGCCGTGATCAATAGGATTTTCGAGTTGCCCACCTGCAATCAACCCCGCAATGTGAGAAATATCGGCAAAGGTGATAGCACCAACTTCGTCTGCAATGCTCTTAAATGCCTTCCAGTCGATATCACGAGGGTATGCAGAGTAACCCGCAACGATCATTTTCGGCTTTGTCTCAAGTGCTATTTTGCGAACTTGATCCATATCGAGGCGATGCGTCGTCGGATCAACCAAATATTGTACAAAATTATAGAATTTACCTGAAAAGCTTATCGGTAAGCCATGAGTAATATGTCCGCCTTGATCGAGCTTTAATCCCATTACCGTGTCTTTATATTCGAGAAGCGCCATATAAATGGCGGCATTTGCGGGGCTGCCAGAATACGGCTGTACATTAACGTGCTCAGCGTTGAACAATTTTTTTGCACGCTCAATGGCTAGATTCTCTACCTGATCAATAAATTCTTGTCCTCCGTAGTAACGTTTGCCTGGGTATCCCTCTGAATATTTGTTCGTTAAAATCGAACCCATTGCTCCTAAAACCGCAGGACTCACATAATTTTCAGAAGGAATAAGCTCGATACCATCGGCCTGTCTCTGTGCCTCTGCCAAAATAATTTCTGAAACGCGAGAATCTTGTTCTATGAGCGATTTGAAGTAGTCGGTTTGCATGTATAAAATTCGTTAGGAGTTACGACGAAAGAAACAGGAACATCATAATCATCAGTTGGAACTTTGTCGACAACTTGAAAATCAAAGGCAAGGCCAACCGTCGTAACTGCGGGGATTGTTTTAAGGTAACGATCGTAGTAACCCTTGCCCATGCCCAATCGATTGCCCTCTGTATCAAACGCAACTCCGGGCAGAAGTATAAGATCGATTTCGAGGCTTTCAGAAGGCATAACCGGGCACTGAGGTTCTAAAATTCCATATAATCCTTTTACTAAATTTGTTTCACCGGTGAAACGAGTAGGCACCAATAAATCATCACATATTTTAGGTAAAAAAATCTGCTTTGTTTTTAGAGCTTCGGTAATAAAATCACCTGTTGATACCTCGTCATCACGCGATAGATAACAAAATATATTTTTTGCATTCGTAAAGACTGAGTTCGTAAGAAGTCGGTCGATTATTCGTCTCGATTGAGCGTCACGCTCATCAGGTAAAAGAGACCTGCGTTGTGTGAGCATTTTATTTCTTAATTTTTTCTTTGAGATGTGAGAAATTGTATCCACATCTATAAGTATAACTTCATATGAATTACAAACAACTACTTCAGTTCACTGCAATCGCACTTATAGCCGGCATTATTGGCGGCGGCATTTCGGGCAAATTACAAACCAGGAATAATGCTAATTCGTATGGAAACGGCACACAAATTGTGCAAGAACGTCATTATGTAGAGGAGTCTGATTCTATTTCGGCAATTGAAAAAGTTGCGCCATCGGTATTGAGCATTGCGGCGACAAAAGATATTTCGGTAATGCAACAAAATCCTATCCAATTTTTTGGCCCATTCGGCATGATTCAACCCGAACAAGAAGACCCAGCTAGCCAACCTAAAACACGCAAAAAACAAGTTTCAGGCGGAACTGGTTTTATTGTTGCGGCCGATGGGTTAAGTGTTACTAATAAACACGTCGTGACCGATCAGGCAGCCGATTACACCGCCTTTACCGCAGATGGAACGCAGTATGACGTCGAGGTGATAAGCAGAGATCCGGTAAATGATTTGGCGTTGGTTCAGCTGCATGTAAAAAATCCTGCTGAAAATGAATCTACGAAGCAAAACGAGAAAAAAACATTTGGCGCAAAACCGGAAAAATTGCCCTTTGTAGAAATGGCCGATGCATCGAAACTTAAAGTTGGTCAAAAGGTATTTGCCATAGGCAATGCGAGCGGACAATATGAAAATAGCGTGACGGGCGGAATTATTAGTGCAGTTGGCAGAGAAATTAATGCAGGAGACGCTCGTGGAAGTTTTCGTGAAACGCTCACCGGACTTATTCAAACCGATGCTGCAATTAACTTTGGTAACTCAGGTGGCCCACTTATAAATTTAGATGGCGAAGTAATAGGAGTTAATACGGCAATTGATCAAGGTGCAACTGGCGTGGGATTCGCGATTCCCGCTAATCAAGTGATTCCTGCAATTGAGAGCGTGAAAAAATTTGGGAAAATAGTAAGACCACTCCTTGGCGTTTCTCATATAATCCTCAATGAAAAAAAGGCGAAAGATTTGAAACTTGAAGGAGTTACCTACGGAGCACTCATTACCGGTGATCGAGCGCAAAAAGACTTTGGCGTAATTGTTGGTGGCCCTGCAGATAAAGCGGGACTCAAACTAGACGATGTTATTTTAGAGATCGATGAAGAAAAAATCACCGAAGATAACACCCTACAAACGGTAGTGCAAAAACATGTTCCAGGCGATACCATTACGTTAAAAGTGATGCGAAATGGAGCAACTTTTGAGGTAAAAGTGACCTTAGATGAGAGAAAAGAGTGAGTTAGGAGGTAAAAGACCTTGACTAATACATTAAAAGCTGTACGATTACACGCCATTAACGTATTAGTACTATATGAATGATACTCTTCGCAATTCGTCACAATTAGATTCAAAAACAGCAGAACCCGGCGCAGTCTCTACAAAAGAGAGTGGCCGTTTTGCTAAATTAACTCGAGGCTTAAGCCAAGCAGTTGCATTTGCGGCAGCGATGGCGGTGCCTCAAGACGCTTTTTCAAGAGTTGTCATTGAACCTGGAGAAACAAAAAAGAACGACGGAGAAGAAAAATTATTTTGCTATCATCCTGCAAAACCGAAAAAGCCAACTCCACCAAAAGAAGCCGAAGATGCACCAACAGAGATGCAGCTTCGCACCCCGAATGTTTCTGAGTCTACCTATTACATCGTGCGAAACGGGGCAACCGTCCCTAAAGGATCACCTCTTAGCAACATTAAATTTGACACAGCTGAAGATACTGCAACCATTTATGTAGATGGCCCCGTTGATCTCTGTTTCGGTACAATTGCAAAAGTTCCTGTAGTTCAAGAAGGAAAAGGAAAATCCGCAAAATATGTAGTAGATAACTCAACGAAAGATTTAGCTTTGAGCTTCAGCTTCGAACAAGACTTAGGTTTACCACCAGCTCAAACCGTAAATGCTGATGACATTCGAAAACAACCAATCCAGCAGAAATCTGTTCAAACAATTAAAGTAGAGGGGGAATCAGATACATTTAAAGGATGGTCAACTCCTATTCATTTAGATCCTGAAGATGCCCCTGCGGTACGTACGGGCGATATTCGTATTTTTACCATTCACCCACAAGAGGTAGAAGGCGCAACACTCGCACTACCAGCAATTGTTAATTTTGAAGCGTGCGATAAGACCAAAGATGATTTACGTCGCGTAGAGGCTCCAGCATATATTGCGGCTCACCAAAGACCAGTAAGTGATTACATTAGAACAATGCCAGAAAGCATTAAACTAGATGTTGAATTACGTCCAACACCTGATAAAAATTTCAAATCGGGCTATAAGCTATTTATTGATCCAGATGAAGATGGAACACTACCGTATCCTGATGGCATGTTGCCAGGCGTACGTCGCGTAGGGACTGGACGTGCCGATAAATATGGCAACGAAATTCCAGATAGAAACGTTATCGTTACATTACAGCACGGCGTAGATGCTGCCGCAGAAGCAAATGAAGAACCAAAGACCCTTGTTCTCGCCAATGGAAAGGGAAATAAAGATGCTCGGACAAAACAATTAAAAGGAATGAGATCAACTGCATGGTCATATTCAAGTGATGTTACTAATCCTAATGAATACACAGATCACGCAAAAGAAATCGTATTACGCCGCGGTTTCCCTTACAAAGATGACTCTACGGGAGAAACTCTTATGGTTGCTGCAACGGTAACTTTCGACGGAGGCGAATGGGAGCGAACAGCCGATCTTACTCCACGTAACATTGGAACTAAAAATCCAACTATCGGCAAAGTTGAGGTAGATTATTCTCAATATAATGTCGGCAAAGAATTTGTATTTACAGGAATTGGAGACACGTTAATTGGTTTTGCAAAATATGGCGCTGGAAAAGACACCGCATACCGTGTGTGCGGAGCAGGTGTCGATGTAAGCGATGGTCTTACTTCTCCTGCTACTGTTCTCCCGCCGATGAATCAACCAGTAGGTTCAAGTCGCAAAGCAGGTGAAGAACAAAGCGAAACGGACAGCAAAAAGAGAACATTTGTCCTGCACTGTGGAAAAGATATGTACACTAAATAAGCTGCCGCATTACAATCAACGTAATATCATCAAGCTGCTTGCTTGAACCCATAAAGGCCTTCACTTCACTGACGATAGCATCTCTAATTGCATCACACGTTGGTAAGGTGGCGGCCTTTTTTAGTAGCTGTTTAAACGCATCGTCGCCGAACATTTTTCCGCTCTCACTGCCGGCCTCGGGAATTCCATCGCTGTAGATAACAAGCAGATCGCCTTTTTCAACAAAGACTTCTCGCTCGGTGAGAAGTTTACCTATATCAGGAACCATTCCAAGCGCGATTCCCCCACCCTTTTCGCCGCTCACTTCGCCCGTTTTTGCGCAGTAATGAAGCATTTCTGGGTGCCCAGCCGAGACCATCGAAATTTTCGGCGCAGCACTTTTCTGCACTTGATACTGCAACATGAGAAGCGTCATGAACATATTTTGACTCGTCTTCTTTTTCAAAATTGTATTCACCTGAATGAGCAGATCTTTAATAGAACCTTTTCCGGCGAATCCGTACATTAACGCATTCGCAATCGAAACGACCAGACCCGATGGCACACCGTGACCCGTTACATCGCTCAAATAGATAATAGTTTTGTCGTCACCGACGGGAATAAAATCATAACAGTCACCGCCGACTTCTTCAGCAGGAATTAACGCAGTTGCAATTTCGAGTCCTTCAATTTTCGGCACTTCTTTTGGAATAATTTGTCGTTGGATTTTGGCCGCAAGCTCAAGTTCGCGCCCCAGTTTTTCGCGCTCAATCATTGCCTTGGTAGAAACCTCAAGATCGCCCGCCATTTTATTAAACGTTGTTCCAAGTTCACCAATTTCGTCGTTTGTAGTCACAACAACTCGTACCTTCAAATCGCCGGCACCAAGTTTTTCTGCGTTTTCGGTGAGATCTAAAATTGGTTTTGTAAGTTTGTTACTGTAGGTTACGGCCGCTCCTAATCCTATTAAAATACCAAATAACGTAAGGAGTAAAATTCGTTGAGTAGTTCGCGCGACACGAGCCTCGAGATTGTCATACGTCAGTGTATATTCAACGGCATATTTACCATCAATCGGATACACAACCGAAGTCACCAATTCAGAAGAAGCATTTTGAGTCCCGATCTTGCTTGATACGGGATCCTGCCTGAGCAGTATTGGATTTTTTTCGGTCGCACCAACATCGAGAATTGGTGCTTCGAACTCATTCACCGGCATCAATATGCCAGCACTATTTTTTTTGAGATACACCGTACGGCCAGTGGTCGTAGAAACGTTTGGCAGCTGAGCACGAAGGCGTTTGAGCAACAATTCATCTTTCACCGTACGAGGATTCCCCAAATATTGGCGGTCACGTTCAGTCTGTGAATTATACAAAATATCACCGCTATACGAATAAATTTTGATCACACTCACATCGGTATTTTTTCTAAATACATCGGTCATCTCGCGATTAAATAAAACAAAACTATATTCTTTCAAAAGAGTTTCGTAGAGAGTTGCCACACGACGTGATGCAAGCTCGCTATAATTTTGAGCGTTCACATAAATATCGCGCGAAAGCTCATTTCGTTTTTCTGAAATAAGTAAATACGCCGCCAAACCAAAGAGGAGCGTTATTAGGATACTGATACCAATCGAAAGTTTTGTTTTTATTGAAAACATTATCGTATCATTCTACCACAAAATCCCTTGCTAACACATACCCATCGACGCGTGGAGTAAATGAAATGCCATTTTTAACCGCGTACAGAGTATCGGGAGAAAAGAGAGGAACGGCAATTGCATCGTCGACGACAGCTATTTTCATAACCTGTCTTTGAAATTCTCGACGAAGGATTGGGTCACTCGTTTTTAGAGCCTCTTCAATAAGTGCATCGACCTGCTTATTTTTATAATTCATGCCGTTAAATTCACCGTATGAGCCGATTCGCGAGTGCAACACAGACGCTAAAAACGGCAGAGAATCACCCAGATCATGCTGCCACCCGAAAAAGTAAAAAGAAGATGCCGCTTGAACAATTTTTGTACTCAACTCCTCACCTGAAAAATTATTAACATTGAGCAATATACCAATCGTACTCAATTGAGATGCGACGGTTTTTCCAAAAGTCTCGAGACCAAGGGGCAAATCGAGTGCAAGCGCATCAATGATTTTCTTCTCTGTAGAATGCAACAAATTCTGACCCGCTTTCGCGTCGCCAGAAATGAGTGATATGCTTGGATTAAAGCCAAAAACTGCCGTCGGCACAAGTTGATTATTCACCGTCGCATATCCATGGCCAAAACGAGTAAGGGTTTTTGGATCAACCGTTGCTTGAATAGCTTTTCGAACCGTCACGTCGCTGAGCGGACCCGTTGTATTCATAAGTAACATATCTGACTCAATGCCAGGCTGTACCGCTAACGTATAATTTTTCTGTGAAAAATCACCTGCAACATCGGCAGGAATGTTCATTAAAACATCTACAGAGCTGCTGCTTAATGCCGCCAATTTTTCTTTCTTTGACAAGAGCGGAACGAGCGTCAATTTTTCGTAGGCAGGTTGAGCGCCCCAATAGCGAGAAAATTTCTCTAAAGAAGTAGCAACGGGGCGATACGAACCAGTGCCAATGTATCTATTCTCTGTACGCTTAAAAACAAGAACCGAAGCCATTTTTTGAGGCAATAGCACATCTGGTTCATGAGTGTTTAGTCGGATCGAATCCCCCATTACTTCGACTGATTTTACTGTTGAAAGCATCTCTGAAACACCCGATGTCTCACCGCGCGAATGTTCAATTGAATTTTTTACGTCATCAGAAGTCAAAATTGTATCGTCATGAAAGTGTACATTTGGGCGAAGGCGAAACTCCCACTGAGTTGGTGAAAGCATGCCAAACGAAAGAGCTAAAGAGCTTTCAAGCTCTAAGCTTGAAGTACGTCGAACCAAGGGTTCAAATGCTTGAAGCAAATACATTCGAGAACCAACGTCATTTGCACGTGGATCAATTGAAACAATTGGGTAGCTTACCCCTATAGTCAGCACACGAGTGTTTTGTAGCTTATGAGAGCCAAAAAACGAGAACGCAGCATTAAACTCTTGTTCAAAAAAAAGCTTTCCCGTAACGGCAACAAGTACAAGAATGTATATACAAATTGTAAAGATTTTCAACAGCTGTTTCACTACTACATTCTCACACGCCGAGCACTCATTGCGCAATCTGTTGATTTATGGCATAATAAAGAGAAAGAAAAATATAAAAAATGACGACAATCCCACCACAAAATCCTGGCGTGCCAGAAAATAACGATCAAGGGGCAACTAAAACCCCAGGCACTAGAACAACTTCAGCCTCGTTAGGCGTATCTCAAAAAGTGGGCGACGCTACACGTGCCACTCTTGACCAAGATAAATCTTTTCCCGGAACGCGAGATATTATAGCTGAATTAGAAACAGAATATCTCGATGAATTTAAGAAATATATACAAGATGACGAACATGCAATTGCAGACGCAATGAGAACCGTGGCAAATAGAATGGGGACTGAAAAGGTTTCGATCGATGAAATACAAAATATCAATATCAAAGAATATGTAGTTGTAGCAGTCATTGAGAATATGTTCAGACAGGCTGTAATTAAAAGAGAGATCAATCAAACTGATGATAGTGAGCACAAAATTCTCCAACTCATTAAAAAAAAATCTCAACATATTATTAAAAAAGGTGTGGTAACAAGGCGTGATTTTGAATTGGGACTACATGCATTTTTCAAATCAAGCAAAAGCGGATTAATTGGAAAAATCGGCTCATATATTGAAAAAACCGTCAGTTCAGCATTCAGTATGAACGAGACTGACACCTATAGTGAATCAATCGGAGAAAATCCTCATATTGACGATGCCCTACAAGAACTATTTGTTACAGAAGAAAAAATGAGAGGAGAAATATGGTTGCATACTGTTTTCGAAACATGCGATCCAATGGCTTCATACGAAGAATGCATCACAGAAATTATTCATGAATGGGTTCGTCATATCGCACTTACAAGTGAAGAACTCCCACAGACTATTGCAAATTTTAGTCCAAGCAGTTTTGAGAATTTTAAAAAAATACCAAATAGAGCACGTCAACTGGAAATATTTAAAAAGATGATGAGCTACTTCTCAACACATCGAGATGAATTTGCGGAAATAAGAGAAGAACAGAAAAAACCAAAAACCATTGCACCAGTATTCGTATTTGAAGAAAACACAACTGAAAGCGGACATGAAAACGCGTTGAGCGCCGTGCCAACCGTTGATACATCTGCAGCTGAGACCGCAACTGAAACACCCCCAGCAACAACAGCAGAAGGCGAAGATGAAGACGACATGCCTCCTAACGGAGAGCTCGATTCATTCTTTAACGTCCCCCTGAAAGATTTATTGACTACACATACCGGGGCGCCTAAACCAGCAACTCAGAATCGTGCGTCTGATGAACCTGCTAAAAGAGCGCCCGTGCCAGAAGCAACACCAGTGCCAAACCCAGCTGTGAAGCTACCCGAAATAAAACATACACCTCACCATGATGATCCATTTGCCGATGCCCCCCTAAGCGATGGCGGGCTCGCAGATGAACTAGATGAAGATGTATGGCCAAGTTTTCCAGAAGAAGTTTCACGTTTAGAGTCATTGCACACGGATCAATGGGAGCAACAACTTGGCGGCGAACCAACAGCTGTCGATGCACCAATTGCGGCCACTCCAAATACTCCTATACCTCCTGCAGTTCCATCTCTGCCAGCTTCACCGTCGGCACTAATCGAGAGCGCCCCAGTCGCAGTTACTGCGAAGCAAGTACCTGCGGCAACTCCTGTACAAAAACCAATAATAGAAGCAGCTGAAGCTACAGAACCAGGAACAGAAACTCGAAAAGTCTTACGTGAAGTTTTCGGAATAACTAGCCTAGATGACTTATATTATAAACCGAAGGAACAACCAGAGTGGGTACGTTTTGCTTTTAATAAACTGTTAACGACAGATTTTAAAGATCGCAAATCAACTGAAAAATTTGTCCTCAATGCTCTTTATATTATGGGAGCAAAAACAGCACCGACCTATGCAGCTAAAATACAAGACGACGACGATAAGATTGAAGAAGCTTTTATGGAAAGAGTACAGCGTATGTATCGTGAAATTAAATCGAGCGTAGAAGATTCTATCGAGGCCCACATCGAGCAATTAAGGGAAGTATTTACAAACGAACAAACTGCAAAAAACGCCTACTTATTCTTTAGAAATAAATTTTTAGTAGGATTATTTAGTGGCACTGAAACACATGAGTGGAATACAGAAAAAGGAGAAGTTCTTGATGTCGGCGACGACTACCAAATTACAAATTATGCAACAAGCATTTTGCCAAATGGAAGTTTTCTTATTGAAAAAGAAGGTGGTGTAATTGAAGTAAGAGGACGTGAAGAATTGACGAGAGCCCTCAATGCAAATAATAGAGAGGACTTTGAAAATGCTCTGCATGAACTATTTGCAGCAATGCACAATAATGTTCGCTCAGCAGATTTTATTAGTAACGAAGAACATTCATTTACCGTTGGCCGAGTGCTAGAAAATGGAACACTTCTCGTTGGTAGCCTTGGAGGCAAAATGGACATTGAACTACTAACAAATGATGGAGAAACAGAAGATAGAACTGAAATAGGTACAAATGGCGGATACGAATTCTCTACAAAACATGGCCCTTGTAATCATAATCGAAAGCTCCAAACAAAACACCAATTTATTGCCGAAGGCGACAGTATAGAGATACGCAATCCTGAGGGAGAATTGGTTCTCTATATAAGGAGAAAAGAAAAACCAATACCACCTCAATCGACGCTCGATGCAAATGATATGACGCCGGTTGCCGATGGTGATGATGAACCGCCAGCACCTGCAGCACCTACTACTCACCTCGAACCACAGTCAACTGAACTTGAAGTAGTCGAAGACGTAGTTGATGACAATGTTGTAAGTGGTGAAACTGATGCAACCGCTTCACCTGCAGATTCTGCAGAAACGCTTCGCGACGATAAAATAGTAAAAATTGACGACAGAACATACTCATTAGTGAAACCAGGAACTATAGAAATTCCATTACCTACAGGCAAACCAGTTAAAATTAGGCTGAGAGCAAAAACCGCCGCGGAGATTTCGAGAGAAAATTTCGATTCATCGGTGCCACTTGCAGCCACTGATTATTCACATTTATCAGAGCCACAAACAGCACACATTAATGACACTCGGGTAACAGAAGCCAACTTAAATGAACTCGAAAGCGTCGATGAAGCAAATCCATGGGCCACGCCTATCATAGAAGGACAACCTACCGAGGCCGAAGAAATCGATGACCTCGCCCCAGAAGATCTAGAAGAACTCAATTCACCAGCCCCTGCGGAACCACCAGTTAATTCGACACATGAAGTTGAAGTTGATCTTGATGATGAAGATAAAAATGAGCTTTCTCGCGATATAAATATGAACGCTCAAAATTATAGAGAGCTTGCATCACTTCGTGCTGATGACATAGAAGCGGCAGATACACACACTGAATACCACGTTGGACCAGAAGGAAAAGAAATTGGGCCTCATTATGTTTGGGCTCAGAATGAGGACAGTATAATTGCACTATCGAATAATAATATATGCATAGAAGTAATCAGTGAGGACGGAGCAAGATTGAATATTGATCTAACTAAAGAATTAAGTAAATGGAATTATACAGATATACATGACGAACGTGGCGTGATCATAGGTAATAAGTATCAAAAATACATAACATTGTTAAATTCAATGGGGATTCAAAAACCTTTTCTATACGGAGGCAATAATATTTTTGAAATTCCAAAACCTGGTGATTACATTGTTGTAATGATAGAAGGAGATCAATGGTACTTAAGTGATGCTATAAAAATATTTGCACCAAGATTTCTGCAAAAAATTCGAGTAAAGAAAAAAACAATGTCCGCAAGGATAGGCGAGTTCTTGAAAAAAGTTGGAAATATTACAGGGTCAGAAAACTGCTTTGTTATTCGGGTTGGCGATACTGCTACGAGTGAAGGTACAAATAAAACACCAGACGAAGAAGATCCAATAAGCGAAGACCCAACCGAAGCAGCTTTTTTTAGTACTAACGATGATGATATTGCACGAATTGCAGAAGCGACAGGCTTCCACGACGAGATATAAATTGTGAGTTACTATGTCCGTAGCCGCTTCATAGCATCAACCCGTTTTTGAATAAGCTCGCTGGTTCCAATATCGCGCCTGTGAAAGACCGGACCTTCAACTGAACTGCATGCTTTTTCAGCAATTTCTTCGGCTTTGGCGAGTGTATCGGCTATACCCGTAAACGCAATCGCACGTGACGAAGAAAGGTAGAGACCGTCTTCTTTTTGATCAACTGAAGAGAAAAATGAAACAAGTTGTGTTGATTCAGAGTCGAGCGGTAATTTACTCACTACAATTTTCTCTCCTGCTCGCGATTTTTCAGGATACCCCTCGGGCACCACATATTTGCAAACCGTCGCTTTGCGCTCGAACTTCACTGAAAGTTCATCGAGCGTGCCGGCAATAATATGCTCACAGACATCAACGAAATCGGTCTTCAAAAGCGGTAAGACATTCAGCACCTCAGGATCACCAAAACGAGCGTTGTACTCAATTAATCTAACGCCATTTTTCACTGCAATAAATCCACCGTACATGATCCCTTTATAATCACAGCCCGTTTCTTGTTTGAGTGCATGCATTATTTGAACCGTGATCTCGTGAGCTTGCGCAACATCGTCTTTAGTCAAAAATGGTAACAAATGATTTGCATCAGAGTACGTGCCCATGCCACCGGTATTCGGCCCAACATCTCCTTCGTAGGCGCGTTTGTGATCTTGTACCACGGGCATGTCGACGACTGTTTCTCCATCGACAAAACTCATCAAACTAAACTCCTGACCAACAAATTTTTCTTCAATCACCACACGCCCAAATTTTTCAATTGAAGCTTTCGCAAAGGCAATTCCTTCTTCTACGGTTTTTACATGTTCACCAGAAACGACCACACCTTTGCCGCCCATGAGACCATCGGCCTTTACGACATACTCACCACCAAGCTCATCGATAAAAGCTCGAATTGCACTCTCATCGGCAGTTAAAAAAACTTTGTATTTGGGGTTGCCGGGAATTTCATATTTCTCTACGAGATCACGCGTGAAAGATTTTGAGGATTCAAGTCGTGCCAATGTTTTGAGCGGAGCAACTGAGCGAATGCCCAACGCGAGCAAGACATCGGCAGCGCCTTCGGCTATCGGGTCATCGGGACCAATGACGGCAAAATCAGGTTCAATATCGAGTGCGCATTCGCTGAGGGCATCAAAGTCACTCAATGAACCGATCACGTAATTTTCACACACTTCGGCAATGCCGGGATTCAACGCCTTTGCAAAAACCGTTAACTCTACTCGCCCACTTTTTGTAAGCGCCATTGCGATCGCATGTTCGCGTGCACCATTGCCGACTAATAAAACTTTTTTCATAAATCATTAATAAAAAATTTGCCTGAGGCAATTTACAACATAGAAAGTTGGTCCTCGGTGTCTGGCGCGTTCTGTTCACTGCCTTGTGAAATCGATCCGGTCAAAGCAGCCTGTGCCAAACTCGCCTGAAGATCAGCGGCTTTTCGAGTAGCTTCTACCCTATCGAGCATTTTTTCCGTAACCTCTGGAGTTGGATATTTTCCCGACAAACAGGCGGTACAAAAATTAGTAATATCTTTATTCCCCGCTTTAACCGCTTTCTCTAAATCCTCTAACGTCTGATAGAAAAGTGCATCGACACCAATCGCCTTTGCTATTTCATCGAATGACATATTGTGTGCAATAAAGTCTTTTCGAGTTGGCATATCGACGCCATACACACATGGGTTTTTAAGAGGAGGACAACATGAAGCTAAATAAACTTTTTTCGCTCCAGCAGCTTTTACCATCTCAACAATTTTTCGTGAGGTGTTTCCACGAACAATCGAGTCATCGACGAGCAATACATTGCGCCCCTTTATTTCGAGTGGGATCGCATTCAACTTATATTTAATAGATTTCTGTCGCAATTTTTGACCAGGCATAATGAACGTTCGACCAATATAGCGATTTTTAATAAGTCCTTCGCGGTATGGAACGCCAAGCTCTGCCGCAATCTCGAAAGCCGATGAACGTGCCGTATCGGGCACGGGAATGACTACATCGATCTGCATTTTTTTGCGCGAAATCTCCTTTTTAATTTTCTTTCCCAAAAACGTTCCCATTCGAAGGCGAGATTTATACACGCTCACTTTATCGATAACTGAGTCAGGACGAGCAATGTACACAAACTCAAAAATACACGGTGCCCATTTTGTCTGTGAAATCTGCATCGTATGAAGTTGGCCTTTTAAATCGATGAAAATCGCTTCACCAGGCAATACATCGCGCACGAACTCAAAGTCTAAAATATCGATGGCGACACTTTCACTTGCTACGACGTATTCGGTTCCGGCTGCCGTTTCGCGCTTTCCTAAAACAAGAGGACGAATGCCATGTGGATCTCTAAACGCCAAAAGGCCATGACCTGCAATGATTGAAATAACTGAGTAACTGCCTTTGACCCGGCGCATAACGCCTTTAACCGCGGTAAAAAGCTGCTTCGATTCGAGCTGACTCGCAGACTTTTCGTGAGTATTGTGTTTCGCAACTTCATCGGCCAACACATTAATCAGTGCCTCGGTGTCAGAACCCGTGTTTAAGTAGCGCGCATTATTTTGGGTAAGTTCGTGCTTAAGCTCGTCGTAATTAGTGAGATTCCCATTGTGAATAAGCGAAATACCGTAGGGAGAGTTTACGTAAAATGGCTGAGCCTCTGAACTCGCATCGGCGCTGCCCGCCGTCGTATAGCGCACATGACCAAGGCCTATATTCCCCTTGAGCATCATCATATGTTTTGCCTTAAAAACGTCTTGTACTAATCCATTACCTTTTTTCAAATAAAAGCGCCCATCATAGGTCATGATTCCCGAAGAATCTTGTCCGCGATGCTGAAGCACAATGAGCCCATCGTAAATGTGCTGTACCGCCTGACTAGTTGAGAAGAGACCGATAATGCCACACATGGGGGAGAGGGGTTAGGGGGGAGAGAACCAGAGAATTAGAGATACAGAGAATAAGGCGGAGAATGGGTTATTCAACGTCACGGCGATTTACCGCTGTAACAACATTGCGCATTAAACATGCAACCGTGAGGGGGCCGACACCACCGGGAACAGGAGTAATTTTTGAAACAATCGGTAGCACGTCATCAAAATCGACGTCACCAACTAACTTCGTTTTTTTCGTAGCTTCATCAACTATTCTATTAACCCCAACATCTATCACGACTGCACCTTCTTTAACGTACTGTGCTGTTACAAATTTTGGTTTACCGATCGCAACCACCAAAATATCGGCACGAGAAGCATGATCAATCACATTTTTCGTCTTTGAATGACAAACCGTCACCGTCGCTCCCCTGTTCATGAGCATGACCGAAAGTGGTTTACCCACAATATTTGAGCGCCCAATAATCACCACGTTTTTGCCTTCAATAACAATTTTGTAGTACCCAAGCATTTCAATAATTCCTCGGGGCGTACAGGGAGTGAGGTGCTCAAACTCCTGAGATAAAAACATTTTTCCAAGATTGTATGCGTGAAATCCATCGACATCTTTTTTTGCATCGATCGCGCGAATAACAAGAGGGGCGTCGATGTGTTCAGGCAAAGGGAGCTGGACCAAAATGCCATGAACCGAACTGTCAGCGTTTAATTTTTCGATTTTCTCAATGAGTTCGGCCGTCGTAATTGTTGGCTCAAAAATAACCTCTTCGGATTCAATGCCGCACTCCGCCGACGCCTTCATTTTCTGACGAATATACGAGAGCGAGCCAGCATTATCTCCCACTAAAATAATTACCAACTTTGGCAAAATACCACTCGAGCGCAGCGCGCCCACATCGCTCTTTACCTGAGAGATGAGAAAATCAGAAACGAGCCGACCGTCGAGTAGTTTGGCTTTCACGGGTGGAGTATAAAGCAGGCTAACAGGTTTGGCAAGCCGTGCCGACAGGCACTTTTTTATTTTGCTTTTCTGAGTGATTTCTTCACAACTTCCCAAATTTTCCCTTCGGTTTCTTCGATCCTCGGTGCAACGACAACGTTTTTCCATTTAAACTTTTTTCCAAGCTGCTCAAAGACGGCGGTCGTTTTTGCTATTAGTTCAGTGTTTGTTTCGTGAATGTGGGATTTTTCTTGTGCACGCGTATCTCGCTGTCCTTTCATTAAAATGGCGACGTCTTCTTGAACTAAATATTTGTTCATGGCGATGAGGGTTTTGAGAGGAACGCCTTTAGCTGTGCCCCACGCAATCCCCGTTCCACAGTAATCTTCTGCCACCACAACATCGCCCGCATTGAGCCACTTTTGAAGCGTTGGTTGAAAGTGATAACGGTTGAGCACAAACCAAAGCTGCAACTCCTCTTCACTAATTTTCTGATTTTTAGATTTTCGCAAAATATCGTTCAACAACGGGCCCGTTGGCTCAAGATCGTAAATCGGATATTTAATATAGTGCGTCGTAAATCCCTCTTTTTTCAAACGTGCAGCCAAACGCTTCGCATGGGTCGATTTGCCAATGTTATTAATTCCGTACAGGGTAATAAAAAGGCCACTATGTTTTGAGGTTTTGTTCGAGCTTAGCTTCGTTTTTTTAGTTGGATTTTTTGATTGTTGCGGTGATGACATTTTCGTGTGAGTGTGAATTATTTGCCGTTTCGAAGTATAGCAAATTTTTTTTAATGGATTTAATGCAATACAAATTCCTCGCGCTTGCATTCTGTCAGATATATAGCATTACGCTCTTTTTATGAGTATGCACTTTTTGAAATAATCAGTTCGAATTCGCAAGGCATAAAACTTGATATTTCGGCCTATGCTAGCCATAATTAGCGCATCGATAGGTTGTATTTATTAACAAATATTGCACTATGAATAATACAGAAAATATTGTGACCGAAGTGAGCCATTTTTCAGACGGGCAGCTGTACGAAATCTGCCGAAAATATGGCAGGGCGGCACTTGAAGCACGTAACAAATTCATTGGATTGTTGCCTGAGGTTAATGCGCGCAAACTGTACGAAAAAAAGAAATTTACGTCGATCTTTCATTTTGCAGCAGTACTCGCGGGAGTGAGCAAAGAACAAGTTTTGCGTGCACTTTCATTAGCAGAAAAATTCGCAAAAATGCCAATTTTGAAAAATCTTCTTGTAAGTGGCTGCGTTAGCATTAACAAACTTTCGAAAATTGCCTCGGTTGCAACAATCGAAAATCAAGAATATTGGGCGCAAAAGACACAAGTTTTGTCTTGTCGTACGCTCGAAACCTTAGTTCGGGATCACGTACTCTTTTTGTCTCAAAACTCCAAAAGCGATGTGCAATCCGACGAAGTTGAAAACTTCGATGGCTTATTTGAGCCGCAAAATACGTCTAATTTTGTTCACGTGAACAAAATACAAGCAAGTGAGTGCGAAACTCAAACAGGTACTGTGGGCGAAAGTGACGCGAGCGTTTCAAAAGAAACAATGCGCGCAAATGACAAAATGACAATGATTGCAGGAGTGACAAATAACTCAGTACAGTTAATCGAATACGTCCCTACTCCTATTTTGAGTAACGAAGTGAAGAAAAAACTAAATGAACTCTCACGCAAAAAAATCGATATTAATGAAATTATTTTAGATGCACTTGAAAAAAGAGAACAAGAAATTGCACAAGAAAAAGAGGTGCAAGCTGAAAAAGCAGAACAGAAACGCATTGAGCAAATTGCGATAGGCAAAACGCCGAACCGATACCGAACGGTGGCAACAAATCGACTTATCGCAAAAGAACATGGTGACATGTGTTCTGTTCCATTATGCAAAAACAAAGCAAAAGTTATTCATCATACAAACAGATTTTCGATAAGCTTGTCTCATGACTCACGTTTTCTTGCTCCATTGTGTGATCCTCATCATCAAATCGCTCATTCAGTCGATGTTAAAGTTACGAATATCCGAAATAAACGACAGCGGCAGTAGCAGGTAAAACCTAAATAATAATTACGCTGCGAAAAAACGGCAAATTTGCTACTTATCTCACCGACTACCTTCCCGTCGACCCAAATCCTCCCCTGCTTGGCGCCTCAATATCACTCACCTCTTCAAACTCAAACTGATCGGCGCGAACAAAAACGCCCTGCGCAATACGCTCGCCACGCTCAACCACGACCGGCGCATTCGAAACATTGTAAACCTGAATTTTTACCTCATCGTCGGGGCCGCAGTAATCTTGATCAATCACACCAAGGCCATGCGGAATAATAAGATTTTTTTTTCGAGGAGTTGAAGAGCGAAGTGCGACCAAGAGCATGTATCCCTTCGGCGTCTGAACTACGACGTTCCCGGGAACAAGTCCTAAAGATTGAGGCAAAATCGTCACCGTTTCACGTGCGGTAAAATCGAAACCAATCGAACCAGCAGTCTGGTACTGAGGTAGCGGCAAGGTCTGATCAATGCGCTTTATAGTGATTTTCATATGAACAAATAAATTATACAACTATGAGTAAATGGCACTTTGGTAACATTCGTCGCAGTACACTTTCACCGCACTCTGAGGCGGGTACGAGGTCTGCATTTTTCTTTGGCAATTATCGCAGTGGGAATCAAACAGTTTGCGTGGATTTCGCATTGAAAGTCGCACAGCATGACGACAGTGATAACACTGATGAGGAATCGGCAGCTTGTGCGAGCGATAAAACGCTAACTCTTTTGCGACAATTTTATAGTTTTTACCGCAACTTTCGCATGAAAGCGCCTCATTTAAAATACTGTCTGAAACTGCGCCTATGTCATCGGGCAATGAGTATGTAGAAGCGGTATAAGATTTGATTTGTGGCTCATACCAATTAAATCCTTTCTCTAAAACTTCGTCTTTGGTTAGCGGGAAATACAATGATGCGGGAACTTCGGGGTAGCCAAAATAACTCAGTTCGGGTGGGAAGAACTGGCCCCAAGAACCATCATGCTGCATCTGTTCAATAATTCGGTCTCGTAACGCCACATACTCCTCTTTCTCATACTGCTTGTTCAAAATAGTGTACGAACCTTTTTTCAGAGAGATTGAGCCAAAACAGTCGTGCGAGTTATTAAACAACAGCATCGAATACTGACAGTCATAATTCCCGCCTAACATCGCAAAACAGAAATCGCAGTTAGTGCTCTTAGAGTTTGATATTGAGTTATAGCAGCGCTCCGCGTAGTACATAAACTCTCCGTCGACGACGTCTTTTCCATATTCAACTCCCCAACTGTTTCGAACCGTGTCTGATTTTTCGACATCGAATGAGTTAAAAACATCTTTAGATTCAGAGATAAAGTCACCGTGAGCGTTCTGTGAATTCATGTGATACAGAGCGCGATGCGGCATTTTTTGAA
>CAYHBN010000008.1:0-30445 GCA_964354865.1 uncultured Candidatus Peribacteria bacterium | reverse complement strand
TTTATCTTTTTCTGCTGCAAGTTTTTGACGAAGCATATCGAGACCAACCTCGTTTAAAACAGTTCCATTTTTCACTTCATCGAGTGCTCGATTAAGTCTTGGTTTCTCATGTCCGTTTCCATTTGAATTTCCATTGGTATTTTTATACCCTAATAATTCAGCTAATTCAGGAGTTAATGAAACGTATCCAAGCCCGGCGGGGAGTCCCATTCCTTTTTGGAACGCGCCAATGCTGCCAGCAAATGGCATATATTTGTTACCACTTGTTTGGTGATGTTCGGTTGCATAGTCGACAGCACCAACTCCAGAGGTAAGATCACACACCATATCAAAGTCTCTCCCCGGAGTTATCCCTGCTTGTGCAAGAGCATCGAGGAGTATGTCTGGTGAGAATGTTGCTGTTGTCGATGTTTTGTGTGGAGTAATAAAAACAAGGGGGCGCTTGTTGCCGCTTTTAGCAGCATCAATGCCTGTAGCAATTTCAGCAACCACTCGTTCTAATTCAGACGCTTCTGAAGTAGTATACGGAGTTCTAATCGTTGTTGTCTTAACTCCTGTTTTTTTAAATATGTCGCTAAATCGATCGCTAAATGCGTCGTTAGAAACTTGTATCACTGCAATCTCGGTTTCGTGTTGTTTAATTGCATCGGCTAGCATTTGCATTGATTGAGTTGCTGATCCAGTGAATGCAACTCGGTCATGACGTCGTAATCCAATAAATTCTCTAAAAGCGTTGATCGTGTCTTTTTGTACGTCGCTATTTCCGACACATGTTTTTCCTTCTTTTAAATCGTTAAGCCATTGAATATATTTTTCTTTGTCGAGAAGTACGGGGTGTAATTGTGCAGGACCTGGATTAACGGTGATCGTTTCGTTATCGCTCTCCATTGGTTCAGCTTGAGAAAGTTCGTCTTGCTGAAGCAGTACGCCAAGAGCTGCAATTGCTGGTAAGTTTGGAGTCTCAAATGTTTCTGCTGGCCACTGTGACCACATTGAATGTAGGTTGCGGTATCCTGCTTTATTATTCGGATTTTGGTGCGCTGCTTTAATACCTTCATGTGGTGAAATGAGCAACGAAAGCCCTTTTGGTACGCCAATTCCTGCTATATTTACAGAATAGAACGTTTTATCATCGCCGCTAAACTGAGCTGTTTCAAGTTGTTCAAGCGAGTCGATTGAGACTTCTTGAAGTGAGAACCCTTGAGCTTCATAATTGTCACCTAAGTTGCGTACGAGAATATCTTTTGCTTCGCTTTGATCTTCAATAAAGAATGGATACTGTCGATTATTTAGTTTGAATTTTTCTTGTACGGTATCGCAGACTGCGGTCAACATTCGTTTTACTTCACTACCGCGGTGTGACATTTGGCTTAACTCTAGAATAGCGAGCCAGTGTTTTTGTAGAACAGCAGGGAATCCTTCTATGCCTTCGATAACTTCATCGTCTGATAAAACCAACTTGTTGTTTAAGACCGAGCGCATTTCTCCCGGTACTCGAGGTAAGCTGCCCGGTAGTTTATGAGGTACTCGTGCCCCCATTGTTGGGATAGTTGGGTTGCCTTCTTTATCGCGCGCGTATCCGTATTCAACGATCGTTTTGAGGTATTTTTCTGCTTCTTCTGGTTGGTATAGGCACATCCATTTCCAATATGAAGCATTGGTAAATCTACTCTTTTCAGGACAGTTAATTTGAACGCCATTTTTGCCATTGAGTTTAAAAAGTTCGGCATACAGCTTATCTTCGAGTTTTTTCATTCCTGCAACTTGTTCAGGCGCAACATAACGAGTTGTTGGATTGCTCAATTCATAGAGAATTCGAATATGCGGATCAAGGCCTCCGCCTAAACCTGCACCTGGGTGAAGATGTCCGTAAATAGCAACTTGAAAGCCGAGTTCGCGTGAAAATTGAGCAGAATATTTGTCGAAAATTTCAGAAAGCTGTTCTATCGCCGCCTCATGTTCCTCTTCGTTTTCTGTTTCAATGCGAATATTTAAATCACTTGAAATAGTTGCTCCACCAAGGCTTTTTGCTTTTGAACGAGATTTTTCTGGAGCAGAGTGGCGAACTTTATCAACGTGCTCGCGTTCACGTTTGTCATCAATCCAATAAATGCGGTCATATTCTTCGGCTTTTTCAGCTTTAATTGTTTCGTCATTATTGTAACAAATGTCATCTTCAGCGTCATATTCGCCTTGTAGTACATCTTTTAAGAATGCATTTAGTTTATCACTCGAAAAATCTTTAGAGAATGACGAAAAAGTCATGTATACGCCAAATTCACTGTTCTCTAACATGCCATTAAGTTTTTTATTTGTTGCATTTGCTTTTTGCTCTTCCGTTGCAAACTCAAGTGCAGTTTTTGAGAGTGGTTCTAATCCTGTAATAATTAATCCATCATATTGTGGGTTACCGACCTGCAATCGGTCATGCCCATTTGATTCATCACGTCTGCAATATGGTTTTAACTTTTTCTGTAGTTTAAGAAGGTTCTTCCAAGCATCTTTTCCAGCTCCTTTTATAGGCAAAAACACCGCGTGTTCATTTTTCGGGAATGCAGAAACTTTAAACTCAGCTTGTGTAATGTGGCCTGCATTTCCATTTAATCCAACAATAGTGACAAGGTCCTCACCAGATACACTACGTACTTTTCCGTTGCCATCGACGAGTGTCGCTGACTGTAAATCATCGCTTGCTTTTGTTCGGTTGCCACCTTCTGCACCCGTTGCAATGACTCCTCCTACTTGAGCCTCTTTTTTACTTGTAGGATCAGCCATAACGCGGTACTTGAATTTTGATTCTTTGCCGCCGAGTATTTGGTCGACATACTTATTTACATCATCAATTGTTGCTCCTGCATGAACAATTACCCGATGCGCGTTTGGCGGAAATTTTTTCGCCTTCAACAGTGCGATAGGAAATTTAGGGTGCTCAACTAACTCATACTCATTTTCATCAAACTCTGGAATCGTTAATCCAAAAACTTCGCTCGCTGTTCTTTTTACTTCTTGTGTTCCTTCTTCTTTTTCAGTGTAATCGGTTTCAAGGTTCAACGTAGGGGATTGAATACCAATTACCCACTTGAGCCCTTTTTGTTTAGCGACACTCATTGCAGCAAAAACACCAAGGGCGCTTGATTTGCTGCCGATTGGCATGGCAAGTGCTTTGTGTTTTTTACACAATTTAACAATTTTTCGTACGTCTGCAGAATTTTTAGCAGTTACTTTAAAATTTGTTTCAATTATTTTTCCTCCATCATCTTTTTCACTAATTTCATCAAGAGAATTGAGGGTAGGATTATGAGTAACTGAAAGTCCATTTGCCATGAAATCGGCAATTAGTTCACGTCGTGCATCAACAGCCTTTTGTAATTTTTCAGTATTTTCACCTTTATAGTGTTCAAGTCCTTCTTCGACTTGCTTCGTCGCCATTGCAATTCTTGAGATAGGTTCGTATTGAGCTTGTTCTTGGGTTTGCATAGGGTGGAATATAGACAATTTGTAGAATATATGTCAATTAGCGCATCAATACTACCTTAATAAAATATTGTATCAACAGTGAAAGCTAAAATATTCAGATTTTGCCTTTCACAAGGGCTTAGAATATTATAAAATCAGTGTTGATATGTCATCAACACAATTCACGGAGCCTATAAAAATCTTTCTCACCGCCCAAGGTCTTAATAAAACCGACATTGGGGTGTACCTCGATATTCATAAGTATGGGCAGTCGTACGCCAGCTCGGTTGCAACTCGTACGGGCATCGATCGCACGACGGTGTATTCGTCACTTAAGCGTCTATTGAAGCGTTCCGTGATTATTCAAACCAAGATGAAAGACACACTTGCGTACATGGCGGTTTCGCCGAATGTGTTTGTCGATAAGCTTGATCGTCGAATTGAAGATCTCACCGCCGAAAAACGTCAGGCAGGTTTGTTTGTGCAAGAAATGTTGCGTGTGCAGCGCCGTACATTTTTAAAGCCACGTACTAAAATTTATGAAGGAGTTGAAGCGGTCATTAATCTTTTTATGCAGACCGTTGAACATTCGGGTGAGCAGAAATCTTTTTTGTCGCTCGCTAAAATCCCCGATAATTTAAAGGATTTTTTGCGGAAAAAGTATATTGAGTTGAAGGTTGAAAATGAGGTGACGAGCCGCGTGCTTGTTGCCGATGGGCCAAAGGCAGCCAATTATCAGGCGCTCGACGAGCGCTCGAATCGTAAAACGAAGATTATTAAAAAGCACCCCTTCGACGTACACTCCGAAATTATTTTGTTTAATAAGGCAGAAGTTGCGCTGATAGATTTTAATGAAAATGTCTACGCGGTACTTATTGAAAGCGAGCCGCTGTTTAAGTCGATGGAGGCGTTGTTTGACTATATTTGGGCGAGTGAATGAGGACTAAAATTGATAGGCATGAGTTGTCATAAACTCCTGACAATACTTTTTTCTTTTCTCAGTGTCGTTTATTTGTCTTTTATGAAAGCCAAAATTTTTCAGTCATATAAATATGAGTTCACGAATTTTTCATAGTTTGTTCATATTCGTCTGTTAGCGTGATTTTTATGAAATCACATAAAATCACGGTTAAGGGCACAGAAATTATTATTTTTAAACAGAATAATGCTGACTATATTGGCCTCACTGATATGGCAAAGAGAAAAAACGAGGATTCTCCAGATGATGTTATTAAAAACTGGATGCGTAATCGTAGCACAGTTGAGTTTTTGGGTCTTTGGGAAAAAATAAACAATCCCATTTTTAAACCCGTCGAATTCGACGGGTTTAAAAATGAGGCTGGTAGCAACAGTTTTGTGCTCTCACCAAAAAAATGGATAGAAAATACTGGTGCAATCGGCCTTATTTCAAGGGCAGGCAGATATGGCGGCGGTACTTTCGCCCACAAAGACATCGCCTTTGAGTTCGCAACATGGCTTTCTCCTGAATTCAAACTCTATCTGATTAAAGAATTTCAGCGTCTTAAAGAAGAAGAAAATGAACATCTTGCTCTTGGTTGGGATATAAAGCGCAATTTGGCAAAGATCAACTATCGCATACACACCGATGCAATTAAGGAACATTTAATTCCCTTACACCTTTCTGCTGCTCAAATTAACATAACGTATGCCACCGAGGCTGATGTTCTTAACAAAGCGCTCTTCGGGCTAACGGCTAAGGAATGGCAGGCGGCGAATCAAAAAGAAACTGGCAACATGCGTGACCACGCTTCAATGTCCCAGTTAGTGTGTTTGTCGAACTTGGAGTCGCTGAACGCCGTTTTGATCCGCCAAGGCCTTTCGCAAAAAGAAAGATTAGTTCAATTAAACGAGGTAGCCATTGTTCAAATGCGTTCACTTGCAACGAATCCTTCTATGGCAAAATTAAAGTAGGTGAAACTTAGATGGTAGTTTGTTGAATCTACACGCTCGCCGTGGCATGAGGTTTGTCGTCATGTTCCGGCGCTTGAATTACCTCTACGCCAAAGTCTTTAAGCGTGTCGTACAGGGGAATAACATCGGGAAAACCACGTAAATAGATAACACGTTTAATGCCGCTTTCAGCAATAAGTCCTTCACAGACACGGCAAGGGTGCGAGGTCACATACATCGTTGCTCCTTTTAGTTGAATCCCTTTTTTGACGCACATAGAGAAAACTCGCTGCTCGGCACAAATACCGTAACAAATTTCGCGTCGTTGTCCCGAGGGGATTTGCTGAATATCGCGAATGCATCCGATCTTTGAACAGTCGTAACACTCGTGAGGGCTGTTATCTGCTGCTGCAAGCATCGCTCCATCTTTGACGACGAGCGCCGCAACTTGTGCGCGCAAACACGTCGAATCCGGTGCGATCTTTTTTAGTCGATTCAAAAACTTTTCGTCTTGTTTTGTAAGCTCGGCTGCCGATATGATTTGTTTTTTAGCCACGTGCCGATTTTATCACAGTTGTACCGTTCCAAACGAATATATTTTATCTCCTAATTCTTTATACGCGTTGTTGATATTTGCTGCATCCCCTGTAACACAAAAGCGTTTACCTATGCCACTTAACCCTACCCCATCAATTTTGATATCTCTTTTACTATCTTTTGCATTTTCCCAGTCGGATTGGGTAGGGTAGTCGCTTCTGATTCGTTTCACTAATTCTTCGAGGGGCATGGTATATATCCGTTCCATTATTTCAGCTTCGGCTAGTTTTTCAACTAAGTATGGGTCAGGTCCGTGTACCTTAATACCTAATTTAAGCCACGGAATGTTTGAGTAACAATCTCCTATTATCCCAAAGCGAGACAGTATTGCTGTTAAATAAATACCATCAACATTGAGTTTTTTTCTTTGAATAGTCGGTACCTCAGCCCATTCATTCAAACTAGGCCAATGTTCTTTTATGTAAGTAGAAAGTTCTAAAACACTAAGGGTTTCGGCAGATTCTCTTTTTTTTGCATCTACATATTTTTCCCTTAGTTTTTCATCTTCACCAAATATTGCTAATCCCAATGCATACCAACCAGCGAGTGAAAATATTTTATCTTCAATCCCAAAGTATGTTATGAGCTTTGTTATTTTCATACCGGGAATATTTAATTTTTTTCTCTGACCAGGCTTAGCAGAAAGCCATGAGTCTATAGTTGGAAACTGTTTTTCTATTTCTTCAATAATCTCTGATTTGTTCTTTTGTTTTAACTCTTTCGTTTTTTGAGCTTCATCTCGTTTCTTTTCAAGTGTCTCATTATTGCCATGTACCCTTATTCCAAGTTCAAAAAAAGCAACGTTATCTTGACTGTCTTCGTGATCGATATCAAACATTGTGAATATTTTTGCAAATTTAATCCCTTGAATTTCAAGTATTTTTCTTTTATCTAAAGGAATAATAGCCCACCCTTCCGGTGTTGGTATCAGTTTTTTGAGTTTCGCAATTAGGTCATTTTGTTCGAATTTTTCAGCTGCACGTTTTTCTGCTAATTTTGATTCAGCTTTCAGGAGGGCTTCATCTTGTGCTCCATAAACCCTTTTTCCTAATTCAAAAAACCAATCCAATGTAAAACCTTTTGAGTGTTCAATACCAAAAATAGTTAGTAATGTATTAAACCCGATCCCTTTAATCCTAAAAGTAGTCTTTTCTTTTTTGCTCAGAGAAAGAAAATCTGTTGATGTTGGGCAACGCTCTTTGATTGCATCTTTTATATTCTCAACAGATTTTATGTCGATTTTATTTCCTACAGGGCGATCAGAAAATAGTAATTCTGTTAGTTTATTTTCCCAATTTTCACGATCATCAAAGATGATTCGCTCAACTCCTTTAGCATCTTGAAGCTGGTTTTTATCTACTAACGTTAAAGATTCACGCTCCCAAATGCCTTCTATTACAAAAGTGGCTTCTCCTACTTCATTACACACAAGTACTTCTCTATTGAGACGAGGTATTTCAACAATTCTATACGATTGGCTTCGCACCATAGTATTGTCAACCGATCCCTCAATAATAGTTACATCGTCTTTATATATTCCATTTTTATTAAGTATCTCTATTAAATAGCGTAGTCGAGGCTGTATTTTTACTACACGTTTTTCTATATCACCTTTACCGATTATTGATATGCTTGCTGGTTTAAGTATTACGCCATTAATTTTAATAATAAATATGTCTTCTTCAGGGGTAAGATAATCTTGATCTAGTGCTTTTAAGCAACGCGTTAGTGCCTTTTGAGTAAGATCTAAAATAGAACTAATACTTCGATCGCGGGTTTTTCCTGTAACCAAATAGTGGAGAATTTGTTCTTCGTCTGTACTTAATCGTCCTGTCGTAACTCCAAAATTTTGTCTACTCCACTCTTCAAGTCTTGCTACTGTACCAATGACTGATTGTAGAGAGGCTTCAGTTCCTGTATATCCACGAGCAGCTTTTAATGATTTAGCCAAAAGGTCTCGATATTCGCGAGTTTGATCAGGAGATATATCGGTTTTTGTAGTATTGGTTTCCATTTTCGTTTTACGCAAACATCCATGGGTACTCTTTCTGTACTTGGCTTACAAGGTTTTCAGGCTTAAATACGCCGATTTCGGTAATAATTCCGTTTAGCTTGTCGGCAGACGTAAGCTCAAAAGCAGGGTTAATCAACGTTACATTTGCCGGCGGAGTTTCCCAGACTTCTTTAGTGTCGCGCATTTCGATTGGTTCATCTTTGCCGCCTACCGTAAGGGGGTCGAACTTCCATGAATTGGTACATGAGTACACGGGGATTTGAAACAAGTGTGCGAACTCGGCAAACATTGCAGTTCCAATTTTGTTTACGACATTACCTTCGACGGTTACGGCATCGGCACCGAAGAGAACAAGATCACTTTCTTTAATTTGAAGGCGGCCCGCTGAGTCGACACTATGAATAACGGGAATTCCTGCTTCTGCCAGTTTTGTAGCGGTTTTTCGCCCCTGCCATTTTGGTCGTGTTTCGGTGTTTCGAACGGTGAAACGTTTGCCGTCACTCCACGCTTTTAACAGGATTGCAGTCACTGAACTCGCGTGGCAGTGTGTGAACACGGTCATGCCATCGTGAATTTTCTCAGCGCCGATTGTGGCAAGTTTTTCTTTTGAGTTTTTAAAATAGGAGACCACTTCGTCGACGACGTCCGTTGGTTTTTGTCGTTCTTTAAAAAATCGCATGCAATACTTTAGCCCGTTTCTTAGCCCCGGTTCAGTTACCCGAGCATTTGATAATTCTTCGACGTACTTATTTAAAAGTACAGGGTCTTGAGTTTCTAAAAGTTTTTCGCCAAATGCTTGAACGCCAGACACGGCGATATTTTCAGCGCCTTGAATTTCGAGTGAAATGATTTTTGCGAGAGTGTCTGAGTAGAGAGACATGGGAGATTTATTTAATATCGTAGCCGCTATTCTTGATTGCAAAATCTAAGGCATAATTAACGCGATCTTGGTTGTTTGCATGAAGCGTGTAGAGCGCGTCTCCTTTTTTAACACGGTCACCAATTTTTTTGTGAATTACTAATCCTGCAACAATATCTTTCGGTGCACCAGAGAGACGAGCAATATGAGCAATAGTTTTATTATGAATCACTTTTACCACTCCTGCTTTCTGAGCAACAACAGGCACTTGGTATGTAGCTGGCTTTGGGAATTTTTTGCGACCTTGTGCATCAACAATCTCATTGAATTTCTTCCATGCTTTGCCGCTGTCGAGTAATTCATTAGCCATTTTGCGTCCTTGTCCTTTTTTCGCTTTGCCTGTCATTTCAAGCAAATATGCGGCTTCCATAACTCCTTTTTCTCGAAGGTCAGCTGGTTGCTGAGGATCATTTTTTAATACATTCATAACGTCTACCATTTCGAGGAATGGGCCGACACCGTAACCAATTGGTTGTGAACCGTCGGTAATCATCACGTGCACTTTCATACCCAACATTTTTCCTATTTTAATAAAACGGTCTTTCAAATGTTGTGCCTTATTCGCATCTTTCATTTTTACCTCGTCGCCAATAGGAATATCGATAATCACGTGATTTGCAGAAACAGAATGTTTCTTCGCCATGATAGACGCGAGTAGCATTCCTTCAGGATCAAGACTCATTGGATTTCGAATTTTAATCATATGGTCATCTGCCGCAGCAAGGTCAACACCGCCACCCCACACCATAAATCCGCCGACAGTGTCTGCAATTTTCTTGAGTCGCTGTGCGTTAATCGTTACGTTACAAACTGTTTCTACGGCATCGGCAGTTCCTGCTGGAGAAGTAATTGCACGAGATGACGTTTTTGGCATAAGCACGCCCGCCGCCACGACGATAGGAATAACTAAAGGAGTGACTCGATTACCGGGAACACCGCCAATGCAGTGTTTATCTGCAACAATTTTATTGGTGAATGAAAGTTGTTTCCCGTTATTTACAATTGCTTCAGTGAGCGATGCGGTTTCGTTGTCGTCGAGTCCATGTGCATAACAGCCAGAAACAAAGTAGGTCATTTCTACATCTGATAAGTTTCCACCAACGATATCTTTTACAATTTGATTGAGTTCTTGGAACGATAAATGTTTTCCGTCGAGCTTTGCACGAATAGATAACAGCGATGCCGGTTTGTCTGCGGGGAACACTTCAACTTTGTCTCCTTTCTCAATATTGAGAGCTTCGTATGCTTCTGCGAAAAGTCCAATACGTGATTTAGGAAATCCATTCTTCGTAATATCAAGCATGCAAATAAGCTCTGTACGATCAGATCTCAGGCGAACACGATCACCAACATGCAAGTCGAATTTATGTGCCGTATCTTCGTGCATTACCGCGACCATTATTCCACCAGTTTTAATTTTGATTTTGTAGGGATTGAGGAGCATGTTTTTTTATTATTTTATATTAATACTATTCTAACATAATTTATACCTGGTGTACATCAGGGGCTCAAAATGGTATAATTAATTTGTAATTAAAAAATAAATTAAAACAAAAATATATATGAAAACAAATTGCCGTTCAAACATGTTCGATGATGTTTCTGTAAAAGGGGCGCGGTTTGTGAATGAGGTGGGTAATATAAACAGTCAATCAACTCAAGGTGAAATCAGCGGTAGACCCGAAGGAATAAATGGGCACCTATCTCCAATGGTAGTTGAAATTGCTGACGCTAAATGTTTGACCATTAAATCTGGACAAGATGCGCTTACACGGGTAAAAGATTTGATTGCTGCTGGAAACAAATCTGCATTATTAAGGAGGATAGAAAAAGCGTACAATCAGCAGAATAGTCTCTTTGAGTCAGGCGTTGTTGATCCAGGGCTTGCTGCTAAGGTTGTTGGGTATAATCCTCAAGACAATTTTGAAGGATTTCGCCGTGCAGTCATAAAGTTGGCAGATACGGTTGGAATAAAAACTCAGTACGGTGTTCTTGATCAAAAATTGATCAAGGCACTTTCGGAATCATCCTTTTTAGCTGATGATAGGAGAAATGCAGTTCTTGCTTTACAGAAAAATATTATTGGTTTAAGTAGAGAAGATTTTTTGAATCAGACTGCGGCTGAAATTAGAAATGGTATATACGGTGATAACACTCAACAGATTGCACCATCTGATGAATCTCAGGTAAGAGAAATGACACCCGAATATATAGTTGGAGATACAGGAGCTGCAGAACAAGGTTCAGTTCAGCCGACAGTTAGAATTGATGAAATGACAATTAGTCCAGAAGCTCCTATTAAAAAAACATATTTAGATCGAGCCATTGCTAAAAGAGAAGCGATGGCTACTTCTCTCAGAGATCAAAAAGGTAGTGAATCACAAATTGCTAAAAATGAGGCAAAACTAAATTTGTTACGTAAACTCAGTGATCTTGTGCAAGATAAAACCATTGATGATGCGTTGCTTATAATTACAGGAAAACGTCCAAGCAAAGACCCTAATGATTTTCTCTCTGCAATGCAGGCACTTGTTAAACTAAAAATGCCGACGACTATTGTAGCTGGCGGAGCTTTTCCAGATTTTGATGGAGTGCCAACAGCAGGTTTAATGAATTCTCTAAGTGACAATATTACTACCGGAGATGAGGGAAAAGCAGTCGCTTTTGTAAATAATAAATTGGGGGGCATGGATCCTATTGCAAAAAACTAATAGTTTGTAAGCTCATAGAGTTTTGCAGGTAATTTTTTTAGTGTGTCCTTCAATAAGTAGCTGCCCACAATCCCACAGTCGGCACCTGCTTTTTTTATGGCTTGCAGATGCTCTTTTGACGACAGTCCAAAGCCAACAGCGAGGGGGAGTGTGGTGTTTTTCTTTAAGAATTTGAGTGTCGCAGCGAGTTTTGGGTTTAGCGTTGAGCGTGTGCCGCTGACACCAAGCGTACTGACTACATATAAAAATGCGGTCGCGAATTTTTCGATAATTTTTAGCCGGGTCGCAGTTGTATCTTGCGTAACAATACAGACCACATGAATGCCCGCTTTTTGTGCTGCATGGTAAAAAGGCTGTAGCTCTTCGGGTGGGCAGTCAGCAATGAGTACGCTGTCGGCACCTGCTTGTGCGGCGTCATGGTAAAAGGACTCGATGCCGTAGGCGTGAATCGAATTTGCATAGCAGAGTAATCCAATTGGCCCCGCCATGGCGAGGCGGATTTTCTTTACAAGTGCGAGGCACTTTTTGGTTGTTGCTCCGTTTTCAAGTGCGAGTTGATCGGCGTGTGCGACCACGGGGCCATCGGCGACGGGATCACTAAAAGGAATTCCTAACTCGAGCATGTCTGCGCCTGCGTGTATATAGTGAGTAACACGTTCTAGGCACTCGGCGTCGGTAGGCGAAGCGAGCACTGCAAACGGACAGAATCCAAGTTTTTTTTCTTTCTTGAGTTGGGCAAATGTTTGTGAGTAGCGTGTTGAGAGCATGGGAGAGAGATTAAGAGAGTGAGGGGTAAGAAATTACGGTATCTAAATCTTTATCGCCACGACCAGAGAGGTTGACGAGCACGGTTGCCGTGCGGGGGAGTTTGCCCTTAAGTCGTAACGCGTATGCAAGTGCGTGGCTCGATTCGAGCGCAGGAATAATTCCTTCTCGCTTTGAAAGAACTCTAAACGCGGTAACTGCTTCATCGTCAGTCGCTTTTACATATTGTGTGCGAAGCGTATCTTGCATGAAAGAGTGTTCAGGACCGACTCCTGGGTAGTCAACGCCAGCTGCAATAGACTGACTTTCTAAAATATTTCCGTCTGCATCTTGCAGGCAATACGAGCGTGATCCATGTACAATTGCCGGTGATCCATTGTTAAGCGTGGCGCCACCGAAGGGCTCAACGCCTACTAATTTTACTCCGCGATCTTTTTTAAATGCAGAGAAAATACCCATTGCATTACTACCGCCACCAACGCATGCGGTTACGATATCGGGCAGTTTGCCAGTCTCTTTAAGAATCTGTGCGCGTGCCTCTTTGCCGATAATTTTTTGAAAATAGGTGACAATAGTGGGGAACGGATGTGGTCCTGCAACCGTACCGAAAACATAATATGCATCTTTAAAATGAGAGACGTAGTAACGCAGTGCTTCATTAATAGAATCTTTGAGAGTTTTAGAACCGCTCGTAACAGAAACTATTTCAGCACCAAAAAGTTTCATGCGCTGTACATTTATTTGCTGACGCTCTATATCGCGCGCACCCATAAATATTTTAACCTTAATGTCGAGTAATGCACCAATCATTGCAACTGCAGCGCCGTGTTGTCCTGCTCCCGTCTCTGCGATTAACTCGGTTTTTCCCATGCGCTGTGCGAGTAGCCCTTGGCCAAGGGTATTATTGGTTTTATGTGCTCCTCCGTGAAGTAAATCTTCACGTTTGAGGTACAAATTAAAGCCCAGCTCTTCTGAGAGGTTTTTTGCCAAATACAGAGGAGTCGGTCTGCCGGCGTACTTCTTGAGCAATACATTCAGCGCATCTTTAAATGCAGGATCTCTCTTCGCAGCATCGAAGGCGTCGCTCACTTCTTTCAAAGGTTCAATGAGCATCTCGGGAACAAAGAGCCCTCCGTAGTCACCAAAGTAACCAGTCCGTTCTTTCTTTACCATGTTTGCGGCTGTAAAAGTTTTTAGTAATTTTTCAGGATTTTTTGCATCTAATAACGCAGTACCAATTAATACCGCATTTGCTCTCCCGCGATATGGCTCAAGGTCTTCTGCAGATTTAATACCACTCTCAACGATACGATACCGGTCTGCGGGAATTGTATCGATGAGCTTTTGCGCATAGTGTGCGTCGGTCTTAAAGGTAGTTAAATCCCTATTATTTATGCCAATTTTTACCTTTTTCTGAAGATGTGGAATGACCGCAAAATCTTTTTCTTCACGTAACTCAACGAGCACCTCAAGGCCAATAGAGAGTGCGTATGTACAGAGTTCCAGTAGACGTTTTTGGGTATGCTCGCGGGCGATTAATAAGACACACGCAGCGCCACTTGCCAGGGTTTCATCAAACTCTTTTTCTTTCGTGAGGAAATCTTTTCTGAGTATTGGAAGATGAGTGAGCGTACGAATTTTTTTCAGGAGTTCAAGACTACCGCCAAATCTTTCGGCCTCAGTTACCACTGAGATCATCGCTGCACCACCACGTTCATAGGCGCGAATTTGTTTTTCAAGATTTGGTATTTTAAATGGGCCATGACTTGGACTTTTGAGTTTTATCTCTGCGATAATATCGAGGTGAGAAGTATTCATAAAAGAAATATGTAAATAATGGATTATTGCCCCGACGTAAAGTCGGGGTGGCCTAAAGGCCATTGAGTTGTTGTGCGAGCGCTTTATAGTCATAAAATAATCGTAGTGCAGCACCGCTTTTTAATGTTTCATCCGCGCGTATATACGCGCGTTGAAGATTTTCTTTTTGATTGCATGTAACGAGTGCGAAGGCGGCATTTAAACAGATGAGTGAGTGTAAGGTCGCCGGACCACTGCCTTCGAGAAGTGCCAGCATGAGTTGTGCATTATGTATTGGCGTTCCTCCGCAAATTTCAGTGCTCGATCTCACTCGTGCAATTCCTATATCTCGTGGGTCGAAAACTGACTTAGAAATGCCATTTTTATCTGCCGTATATATGGTTGTCGCACCGGTGAGTGTTACATCATCAAGGCCGTCTTCACCGCATACTACAGTCACTTTTTCTGTTCCAAGTTGTATGCTCGCTCGTGCAATAATCTCTGCATAGTGAGTGGTCGTCGTTCCAATGAGTTGGAATTTTGGTTGAGTAGGATTGAGGAGCGGACCAAGTAAATTAAAGATCGTGCGTTTGCCATATTTCTTTCGAGCACTCGCAACATTTTTGAGTATTGGGTGGTAGGCAGGTGCATATATAAATCCGACTCCGCTTTTTTTGATTGTTTGTACAATGGTGAAAGGGGATTGGGACACAGGCACGCCCAGGGCTTCGAGTACATCGAAGCTGCCAGATACACCACTCATGGCACGATTGCCGTGCTTCGCTACTTTTATGCCCATTGTGGCGAGCAAAAATGCAACGGTTGTTGAGGTGTTCATACGGGGCAATCCTGATCCTCCGGTACCGCATACGTCGACCGTTTCGATGTTAATAAGTGGGATTTTGATCGATTGTTCTCGTAGATACTGTGCCATGCCCACTAAGTCATCGACCGTTTCTCCACGATCGGAGATTTCTTTTAAGAGAGCGATTATTTCATCGTCGCTGAGCGTGCCATCCGTGAGTTGTTTGCAGAGTTGGTATGAGGGGATCATGGTGTAGTAGATAATGTAGTAGGTTGGCCTATGTACTGCTGTAGCAGTACGCGTATGGCAAAATATAAACTATGAGTAGAAAGTTCAGGACTACTGAGCGAGGAAATTTTTGAGAATAGTGATCCCCTCAAGAGTCCCGATGCTTTCAGGGTGAAACTGTACGCCCCAAAGTGGTCGTAAAGTGTGTTCTATCCCCATAATTAAGCCATCTTCTTTGGTCTCGCTAATAATCTTTAACTCTTTGGGAAGTGTCTCTTTATCGACGAGTAATGAGTGGTATCGCATGACCTCGATAGTAGGTGGCATTCCATCAAAAATTTTAGAAGTCGTGTTGAGAGTGACGTTACTTGTTTTTCCGTGCATTGGTTTTGGTGCGCGAATTACGTTTCCGCCAAGTGCATGTACAATCCCTTGGTGTCCCAGGCATACTCCTAAAATTGGCGTGTTTGTAAAGGTGAGTATGACTTGTTCGCAGACCCCAAAATCCTTTTCATTGTCAGGAGAACCTGGTCCCGGAGAAATAATAATATGGGAATAATTGCCATCACGAATTTGCTCGAGAGTGAGTTCATTGTTTTTTACCACATGTGCAATCACACCCAGCTCTGCGCAGTATTGGTACATGTTATAGGTAAACGAATCAAAGTTGTCGATAATGAGAAGTTTCATGGGGAGTGGTTAGGATACGAGCGAGTAATACGGAGCTTTCATTTTATTTCTGCATTCAGCATCTTCATTTTGTGCCTGCGAGTCCGCCACGATTCCTGCTCCTGCTTGTAGGAGTACTGATGTGCCAGTATGTAACATGGTGCGAATCGCGATAGCAAAGTCCATTGATCCCGTGCAGTCTATGTATCCAACGGCACCACCATAAATGCCGCGAGGTGTATTTTCAAGCTCAATAATGCGTTCTAGGGCGCGTTTTTTAGGTGCTCCTGAGAGTGTTCCTGCGGGGAAACAGGCGGTAAACGCATCAACGCAATCTTTGTCAGAGCGAAGTTTGCCGCATACTTCAGAGACAAGGTGCATAACGGTGCTGAATTTTTCGAGGTCGCATTTGTGGGTTACTGTTACACTGCCCGGTTCGCATACTTTGCCCAAATCGTTTCGTCCCAGGTCAACGAGCATGGCATGTTCTGCGCGTTCTTTTTCGTCGATGAGCAGTTCTTGAGCGAGTTGCTCATCTTCTTGTGTAGTTATTCCTCGTCGGCGAGTTCCAGCGATTGGTCGTGTAATAACCGTGCCATTTTCAACGCGCACAAGCGTTTCGGGTGAGCTGCCAATAATGCTAAATTTTGGAAAAGTGAGTAGATATTGATACGGCGATGGTGAAAGTTTTTTAAGGATTTTATACAACTCCAACGGCGACTTTTCTGTTGATTGCTCAAATCTCTGCGATATGACAACTTGCATCAAGTCTCCGCTTTCAATGTATTCTTTTGCCTTATTAAAGGCGTTTCTAAACGATTCGGATTGAGTGAGAGGAATATCATTTATATGTAATTCAGTGAGCGTTGCTTCGTCACTTGTTTGCGTCAATTTCTCTTTTGTTGCGTTTGCTGCGTTAATTCCACTCTTTAATAATTCTTGTGTTGCTGCGTGTATCGTAAGCATGTTTTTTGTATGATCTACGACAATGTACAGCGCCGGTTCAAAAAGTATTGCATCGGGAATTGTGCTCTGTGACTCATGCATTTGAACGCCTTCTACAAAGCGAGCAGCTTCAAAACTAATGTACCCGAATAGGGCAGGGGAATGCGGAAAGACGCTGCCGCTCGCCTCAGTGTTGATTTTCTTTATTTCGTTTTTTAAATCGTCGAAGAAGTTGTGGGTTAAGCCGGCATCTGCATTAAAAATTCGTTGTGTAGAAAAGCCCATGAAGGTGTATCGTCCTTTTTTACGGTGATACTCGGCGCTTTCATATAAAAACGAATAGTTCTCATTCTCTATTAGTTGCTCATAGAGGTCAACGGGGTCGAGAAGGGGAGTTATGGATTGTGTGTGTGTAAAAGTGTACATATAAAATAAAAAAGGCACCGAATAAATCGAGTGCCTTGCAATGCCGTGTGCGTTTGTAGTGGAATATCGTCGCTATTTGCGTAGTAACTTGCTGAATGCTCCTGAGGTCTTCTGTAAAGCCTTTGAGCCTCGTGTTACCTTCGCAATGCTGACGCCGAGTTCCTCGCTAATAGCGCGGTGGGGCATGTTCTTTGCAAGGCGTTTCACAAGTTGCCATCTTAAGGCGACATCGCTCAATTCGCGTGGGGTAAGAAAGTCTTCTAAAAATAACGCAGAGTCTTTTTTCGTCTTAATACGTGCAAAAGCGACATAAAGTTCGTCGAGGTATCCCTGCATTTTTTTTGAGATCTTCATAAGAGAAAAAAGTTAGTACTGCTAAAACAGTACATATACTATATATAATTTATTTAAAGTCAAGGTTTTTTTTAGCGCCCTATATTCATGCCCTTATCAAGTAATCAGTTTTACGGTTTTCTCTGCTATTGCTCGTTCTTCGTCGGTATGAATAACGAGTGTTTTAAATGGCTTAAACACGGCTAATTCGCGCGTTATCTGTTCTCGCAGATACTCAGCATTTTCCCCGGTGCCTCCTGTAAATATGACTGCGTCTAATCCTCCTAAAATTGTTGCGTACGCTCCAATATATTTCGTAATTGCATAGCAGTACACGTCCAGTGCGCGCGAAGCGCGCACATATGTACCCTCTTTTTTGGTAGCCGAGTGTAGGTCACGAACATCTGATGAAAGCTGCGAAAGACCTTTTAAACCTGAGTCGTATAAGAGCGTCTTCTCAATATGTTCAAGAGAAACTCCATGTTTTGCGAGGTAAAAAATAATAGAAGGATCAATACTTCCGCTACGCGTTCCCATAGGTACTCCTTCAAGCGGAGTGAAGCCCATACTTGTGTCGATTACTTTTCCATTTTTAATAGCGGTAATACTACACCCATTGCCAAGATGACACGTCACCGCGCGGCGAGTCTTTGCAGTACCCAGTTTTTTGCGTGCCAATGAGTACACATACTCGTGACTGGTTCCGTGAAAACCGTATCGACGAATGCCCAATTTTGTATACCACTCGTAGGGAACCGCATACAAATAGGCATGTTCCGGAATAGTCTGATGAAATGCCGTGTCGAAAATCGCGACCTGTTTTGCATGAGGTACAAGTGACATACACGCTTCGATAACTGAGCAGTTAACAGGATTATGAAGGGGTGCTAAATCGTTTAATTTTTTTAATTTTGAGAGTGCTGTTTTCGTAGTAATCGTTGGCTCTTTGAACATTTCGCCACCGTGTACCACGCGGTGCCCTATGGCTACAATTTCTTTGAGAGATGTAATTTTGCTTTTAAGAAGCGATGCAAGGCTCTCTGCTACAAGAGAGTGAATGTTTAATAGTGCTTTTCCGTGGTTGTCGATGTGTCCTTCGTGTACCTGTAAAAGAGTACGTGATTTTTTCTCAAATAATTTATATTTGAGTGACGACGATCCTGAGTTGTAGACGAGAATATATTTTTTTGATTTCATAACCATTATTTTACTCTGCAAAAACTGCCGCCTTCTGCAAGGGGCCCTTCTTGTGCCTCGATTGAGGTTATCGCCGCAAGATAGACAATGTCATCGACACTACATCCTCTTGAAAGGTCATTGATTGGCTTCGTTAATCCTTGCAAAATAGGTCCAATCGCTTCGGCGCCTGCCAGTCGTTCGACGAGTTTGTATGCAATATTTGCCGCTTCAAGATTTGGGAACACAAGAATATTCGCATCTCCCATAATCTTCGAAGAAGGGAATTTTTTCGCACATACGTTAGGCACTAGTGCCGCATCAACCTGCATTTCGCCTTCGCAGAGTAGGTCAGGTCGCCATGTGTTTACCATTTGTGTTGCCTCGCGAACGCGGTCTATATTTGGGTGTTTCGCTGATCCATTTGTCGAAAAAGAGAGCATTGCAATCTTTGGTTTGATTCCAAAACGACACGCTGTTTCTGCCGTATCTATGGCTATTTCGGCCAGTTCGTGTGAACTTGGCTCAATATTCACCATGCAGTCGGCAAATAAGAGTAGTCGTTTTTCAAGCACCATGAAGAAAAAACCTGAAACTTTGTGGAACTTTTCTTTTGTTTTAATAATTTGTAAAGCGGGTCGGAGCGTATCGTGGCTTGGGCTATTTGCTCCTGTAACCATGCCATCGGCGTCACCCATTTGAATAACCATGACACTAAAGTAGTTCAAATCTTTCATCAGTTCGCGCGCCTGTTCAATCGTCACTCCTTTTGTTTTTCGTTGTTCAAAAAGTGCCTGTGCATACCGTTCAAGGCGCTCTGTATCGTTTTTTATATCAATATATTCTAAGGATTCCAATGCACTATGAATACCCAGTTTTTCTGCTCGCGCCAAAATCTCATTTTTATTTCCGACAAGTACCGGAATCGCAATTTTCTGTTCAGCAATTTTGGCGGCAGCTAACAAAGTCCGTTCGTCGTCGGTTTCAGGCAATAAAACTCGTGCGGGCTTTTGTTTTGCACGCTCTGAAATATCATTAAGAAATGAGGTATTCATTCCGTACAGTATACCATATTTAGGCTTAATTCGCAGCAGCGTTCGAACTCGATCTTTCTTAATTCGTTGCCTTTTTCACTGCATTGACGGCCTCATCGACCTCTTTTGCGGCATTTTGTACATCTTCAACCTTCTGCTCTACCGAGGCTTTTGTCTTTATTGCTTGATCTTTAATGTTTGTCGCAGTGTCTTTTACTGAGTTAACCGTTGTCTCGGCTTGATTAAGGATTGATGTTCTTACTTCATCTGCTTTTTCGCCACATGCTGAAAGCGAGAGTGTAAGTGTCACCAGTGTTAAAAGTGGCAGTAAACGAGTTACTACAAAAGTTGATGGTTTCATACTTTTTTATCTTGAAATAATTCTTTTACATCGCCTTTCCAGCGTTTTAGAAAATTATGCATGTCGAGTACTTCGTTAACCGAAATGGCACTCGAATGAAAGGTTGGAGCTGCTTCGTAAGGGCGATTTTCGTTCGCTTCAACAAGTAGAGCGCCTTCCATGTGGCACTTGCCGCAAATGACTGCAAAAACACCGTAGCAAATCGCAGTTTCAAGACAGGCAGTGGTAGACATAACAAAAATATCTTCGTTGTAATACTTTGCCGTACAGCTCGGGCACTTTGAGGTCTTTTTAATGTACGCAATTACTTCAATGAGTAGGTCGAATGGCATAAGAAAGTAAGACAAGAATACTCCCCCTATTAATAAAAAAAAGTGGATTTTTTTTGTTCAACTTACATGGCCAGGCATAAGCAAAATTTGATTATTTATCAAGTGGTTTTTGATTATTCACCCGTGTGAGTTTCATCAATTATAAGTTTGCGCGCAATACTAATCTCCAGTCATCTACTCCCGTGTATTCTCCTCGACGGTGTGGTGTTGTAATTCTGCAGATAGTGATTGTATGGTGAGGTACAGTCGTTATGTTTGCAGTGCCGTCTGTTAATGCTTTTTTAACACCTGTGCCAATTGATACTTCAGTTTGTGCAAGTCGCCACAGTTCAGTGGGATATTCATCAAGCATCATGTTGTTAACTTCAATCGGACCTGAGACGACTTCGAAGTGACGGCTGTTATAGGCACAAATTGCAAAATCTGAGTCGCAGTGAAAGTGATCCGTGCCAAATATTTTATAGTCGGTGGTATAGCTTGCAAATAATATCGACTTAGCCGGTGCGTGTCCCGCTGATATGAGTCTGCCGAAAAAATCTTCGAATAAAATGTTTTGTGCATCGCATACGCCGGCTTCACACTCACAGTTTTTTCTGCTCGAAACACTGGTATGAATTGTCATGTCTTGAGGGTTTCTGGTTGCCGTGACTTTGTAGTGCTCACCGGTAGCGTAGGCTAGATTTCGTCTCAATGATTCAAGTACAACTTCAACTGCCTCTGTTACAATTGGCTGTTTTTCTGTCGGCGGAATGAAAAGAGGATTTGATTCGATGCGCATGCCCTAATGTAGTGTTAAAAAGGGTCTATTTTTTCATATGATTGCCGGTAAGTCAAAAATCTGACAGATTACCGTCCTCGCGGTCGCATCTGTTCGTCCCTTGGGAATTTGAATAATGTAAAAAACTTCTCGGGAAAACGATTTGGCGCTATTTTTATAATCCAGCAAGTGCCTTTGAAATTCGCACTTTTGCCCGCTCTTTCCCCAGCGCCCACATAACTTCGAAAACCCCTGGTGAGAATTGCTCATTGGTTAGCGCAACGCGGAGTGGCCAGAACACTTGGCCGTTTTTAAGACCCAGTTCAGTCACGAGCGCGACTAATCCAGTTTTTAACGTTTCGTCGCTTGTAAAATCGAGTGTATCAATTACTTCGAGCGTTTTTTCAAAGACGCGTTTAACCATCTCTACGTCGACCTTCATTTTAGGATTCAACAAAACCTCCATATTTATGGCGCTTAACTCTTTAAAATAAAATCCAATGTCTGTCGGAACCTCTTTTGGCTCTTTAATCACCTTTTCTTCGACTGTTTTTAGGCATCGCTTTAAAAAAACTTCGTCGGCGAACCACTCACTCGGAATGTACTCTTTTGCCAGTACGAGAAGCTTTTCTGTTAACTCGCCAGGCATTGCATCGAAGTTTCGGCGTCTCCATTGCCAGTTAATCCAATCCAGTTTTTCAACGTCAAAAACGGCGCCTGCTTTGTGCACTTTTTCTAGCGTGAAGTTCGCGATCAACTCATCCATACTAAAAATTTCTTGGGTTGAGTCACCACCCGGGTGCCAGCCCAATAGTGCGACGAAATTTACGAGAGCCTCTGGCAGATACCCTTTATTCTTATAATCCTCAACCGCTACATCGCCCTGACGTTTTGAAAGTTTGCTTTTATCTTTATTTAGGAGCAGGGGAAGGTGCGCAAAAGTTGGCAAAGTCCACCCAAATGCTTCATACAATAGTACGTGTTTTGGCGTAGAAGAAAGCCACTCTTCGCCACGAATTACATGTGTTACTTGCATGTCGTGATCATCAACAACATTGGCAAGATGGTAGGTAGGGAATCCATCTGACTTCATTAAAACCTGGTCATCGATCGTCGAGCTTTCAAATGAAACACGATCACGAACGACATCGTCCCACATGACGCTTCGGTCATCGGGGATTTTAAGGCGCACTACATAGGGTGTACCCGCTGCCACTAATCTATCGACTTCAACTTTTGGGAGTTTTAAACAGGCTCTATCGTATTTTGGTGCAAGTTTTCGTGCTTGCTGTTGTGTGCGCATTTCATCGAGTCGTTCACTTGTACAGAAACAAAAATATGCTGCTCCTTTTGCCAAAAGTTCGTCAGCCGCTTTTTTATACAATTCAAATCGTTCAGACTGTACATACGGCGCATGCGGGCCTCCTTTGATAGGACCTTCGTCGTAATCCATGCCTGACCATGCAAGCGTTTTAAGTAAGCTTTCAACTGCACCTTCAACAAGTCTCGTTCGGTCGGTGTCTTCGATCCTCAATAAAAATCTACCACCTAATTTGCGTGCCAATAAATAGCTGTAGAGCGCGGTGCGAAGCGATCCTACGTGTACAAAGCCGGTCGGTGATGGTGCAAAACGTGTGACTATCATGCGGCGATTATAACATGCGTAGAGCGCCTTATTATGGCCTTTAGGTTTACTACCTTATTTGTCTTAATAATTGACGTCGTTCTCTCTCTGCAATTCCTCTCACATACCCAAATCGGTGCGCATCATCTGTTTTCGATGGTAATTCTTTTCCCTCTAATGCAGCGTTAAACCCTTCGCTGTAATGGTTACTTCCAATCATTCCTGGTGCTTGTGGATCATTTAAGGATAATCGGGTCCAATCTTGCAATTGTGATGGGTTTGGTCTCATAAAAAGTGATTAATAATTTTATTGCAGGCATGCTAAATCCTATATAAGCGGTGTGTCAAACTGCTTCAATTGCGACTGAGTGAAATATAGTTTCGAATAATAAAAAATCCCCTCTATCATATTTCAGATAAGGGGATTTCGTATGTTTTGATTTCAATCAGGGCGCAAGTTATCGCTTATCTCAACGTATCAATACAGATCTTCAATTCTTTTGCTGCCTTTTCTTTGTCTTCTTTTGTAGGAGTATATGGCTTCGCAACAGGATTTTTAGCCGTTACATCGATGTACTGAAGTTTTGGGCTGTTTGGTTTATTTGCGTTTAGCCAAAACTCTGGTTGTGCGCAAGGACCCGGAGAATAGTCTGCATTCATCTCAAAGAACACGAAATTGTTGCCACTTAATCCAACTCTAAAAATAATATTGCCCTCTTCTTTTACTTTGTATTCCAAAAGTACGCGGCTGCCTTCTACAACATTGAAGTTTTTTCCTTTTGTAAAAGCGTACGAAGGATCGTTATTAGCATCGTACTCCCAGATTGCAATTCCAAGTGAGTTTCGGCCATCGGTTACGTAGTACATTTTGTCAGTATTTTTTTCATGTTGGTCGGCGAAATTAACCTGACGAGCTTCATACAGTGCTCGCTGAAAGCGTTCAAGTAGGAGTTTTGATGTAATTGCTGCAATTTCTGTACTCTCGGGTGTTTCAACTGCATCTGTCGTTGTTGTTGCTGCGGTTGGTTCAGTAACGGCAGTCTGTGCTACTTCGTCGGTATTAGTAGCCAGGTTAGTTTGCTCAATAATAGTAGATGGAGTTTCTTCAATGGTGCTAATTCCAAATAATCCCCATGCGCCACTAACGACGATTGCCGTAATAAGTGCGGTGATTACGTATCCCATGTAGGGAATTTTTCCTGATCCGGTTTCGGTTATAGGCTGTGGTGTTTGTGACATTTCGTCCATAGATAGTGATTAATTAATTAAAGAGTGATTTTCTCAACGGAATAGTAACACATTCTATAAGGTTATCCAGACTCCACTTTATTCGGTTCTTTGCTATACTACTCCCCGACATGTCACGCAGAAACAACTCTTTTGGTTCAAGTATTATGAAAATTTTGCTCGGGTCGCCTTCGCGGTCTCGGGTTCATGCACGAGCAACGGCTCCACGACGTAGTTCTCGCAATTCTTTGAAATTCGAAGTTGATTCACAGGTTGCACGTGAAATTTATGCGGTGATGTATCTTGCGGCATCACTCCTATTAGTAATGTCTATATACGGAGGTCTTGGTATGGTTGGGGCGTTTATTGCCAATTTGCTACGGCCATTATTCGGATTTGGTATTCATCTGATTCCTGTTCTATTTTTCGGTATTTCGGCCGGTTTATTTTTCTCAAAAAAGTCAGTTTTTGATTTGTCTCGTATCGCGGGAATTGTGTTGTTTATGACCTCGCTTCTGTCGATTTTTCACTTGTCGGTACCTGAAGAAGATTTGCTGAATGCAGCGCAGCGTGGCGATTACGGGGGGTATATAGGATTTGTACCTAACTTTATTTTTAGAAATTTATTGGCGATTGGTAACTGGGGTGCGGCGATTGTTTTTGTATCATCGCTCATTGTTGGCTTGCTCCTCGCCTTTGAGTTCTCAATTGTTGAATTTTTAAAGGAGGCACGGCCAGAAATTCGCTTAGAAAAGCGTAATCGTATGCGTGAAACCGACGATGGTATTATCGAAGTTCCCGATGAAACCGATGACGCTGAAGATGCTCACATCAATATTATAAAACCGGTAAAAACTCCGCTGCTCGCACGTGGTGACGACGATGACGAAGATGAAGACGACGAGATAGAAGAAGAGGTAAAGCCAAAACGTGCTGATCCTGCTATTGCTCGTGCTGCTATGGCGCAAGATCAAAAACCAGTTTTTGGAGTGAAAGGGGAGTTTAAGTGGGAGTTTCCGCCGCTCGATCTTTTAGAAAATCCTGTTGTGGCCGACGCGGTTGACGATGAAACACTTAAGGCAAACGCCGAAGTAATTCGCAATAAATTAGATCAGTTTGGTATCGATGTCATAATGAACGATGTTCACGTTGGGCCGACGGTTATTCAGTACACACTGCGCCCGCATGAGGGAGTAAAACTTTCGAAAATTACAGGATTGAAGAACGATTTAGCCCTTGCACTCGCGGCAAAAGCGATTCGCGTCGAGGCACCGATTCCTGGCAAATCACTCGTTGGTATCGAAATTCCAAACGATAAGCGTGTGACGGTTCGATTAAAAGAAATCCTCAAGACTACTCAGTGGAAAGAAATAAAATCACAGCTTCGTATGCCACTCGGACAAACGGTAAGTGGCCAGGCGATGGCGGTTGATTTAGGTGCGATGCCTCATATTTTGATCGCGGGTGCGACCGGTGCAGGTAAGTCAGTTGGTATGAATAGTTTCTTGCTCGCTCTTTTGTACCAGAACTCTCCAAACGATTTGAAGTTTATAATGGTGGATCCGAAACGTGTTGAGCTAAATACCTATAATGGAATTCCGCATTTGTTGACTCCTGTTATTACCGATGTTGAAAAAGCAGCGACCTCGTTGCGTTGGGCAGTTGCAGAAATGAATCGTCGTTATGGCGTTTTGGCAGAAGTAGGTCACCGAAATATTTCTGACTATAATAATGATGATTCTATCGATGTAAAACTACCGAAAATTGTTATCGTGATCGATGAGCTCGCAGATTTAATGATGGCCGCCGGTAAAGAGGTTGAGGCGTCAATTTGTCGCATTGCGCAGATGGCTCGTGCGGTTGGAATGCACTTAATGCTCGCGACGCAGAGGCCTTCTGTCGATGTTATTACGGGTCTTATTAAAGCCAATATTCCGGCTCGTATTGCCTACGCGGTTACCTCGGGTATCGACTCTCGAACAATTCTTGATTGTATCGGTGCCGAAGATTTACTTGGTCAGGGTGACATGCTCTTTACCTCTGGTACCATGAGCAAACCGGTTCGTGTGCAAGGTGTGTATGTTTCTTCAAAAGAGATTGAGCGCGTCACAAATCGAATTAAATTAACACGTGAACCAGAGTACGATGAATCAATTACGTCGAGCGAAATTGCGCGTGCAAATGTAGCGGGATTGCCTCCTTCAAAAGGAGGTTCAAATGGTGGTAATGATCCTTTATATGAACAGGCTCTTGCGGTGGTGGTAGATGCTCGAAAAGCGTCGGCATCACTCTTTCAGCGTCGATTAGAAATTGGCTATGCGCGTGCAGCACGTATTCTCGACGAGATGGAGGCGAATGGAGTTATTGGTCCTGTGCGTGGCGCAAAACCCCGCGAGATATATGTGCAAGCCGGCAGCGCTTCGCAAGATTCTGCCCAGGCTGGTTCACCTGCATCTGCCCCCTCCGCTCCCGCCCCTTCATGGCGCGAAGAAGCGAGCCGACAGCGCAGTGCCGAAGCAGCTAATTTTTCAGGAAGTTTTGGGAGTGGGTCATCAGACGATGAAGTTGAGATGGAATAGCAGTTTTGCTCAGCAAAACTATTGTACCCCCCAAGTGCGAAGCACTTTGTTCCCTGTACCCCTTACTCCCCGCACACCTCTTTTTTCACCAAACTTGCCGGGATTTGTGCCCACTGCCACATGTTTGAGTCGGGCATTTTACTCATGCCAAGTTGCATGGCCATGTACATAATGAGGAGCTTGTTTTTGTCGGCGGCCTGAGATATTTGGCTTGTTCCGTCGTCGAGCTGTTCATTTATAAAGCGCGTTGTATTTTCGATTATCTCGTCGCAGGTAATGCCGGTTGCATCGATAAGTTCTTTTACAAAATCTTCATTTGCCAAATCTTTACTAATCGCAAAAAGTATTTTTACCTGCTCAGGAGTCAATGATTCACTTCGATCTTCTGACATAGTTGCCATGTAAATCGGCACGGACACTGACAGAAATTCTTGTCTTTTGAGCGCTTCGGTTTCTTGTTTTTTCTTTTCCAAATCTAGCTCTTCACGTTTTTTCTTGTCGGACGATTTATGTACGGTCGTCACGGTCAAACTTCCGCGGCGACTCCAATCCTTAAATTTTTTGAGCGCAGATTCACCGCTCTCTTTTACCTTATTTACAGCCGCCGATGCCTCTTCATGGGCTTTTCTCATAATTCCAAACGGGTCGAAAATTGTTGGACCCGATGGTGCTGTCGAAGTTGTTGCCACCGGTTTATTTTCTTTTGCATACGCGCCAAAATAATCTACGAGCGCACTTTTGCATGGATCGTCATAGGGTGGGCAAACGGGAAATCCATTTACATATTCAACATTACAGATAGGAAATTCTTTAGGGCAGGGAATTAGTGGACTCGTGGTGACTAACTGAAGCGAGGTGTCGAGGGTGAGTTCTTGGCCTTCTTGAATCGAGCCGTCATCTGATGGCGCGACTTCTTCATCGGTTTTTTCTCCATCTATGGTAAATGAGAGCTCGGGCAAACCCAGAATGCTCGCTTTCATGCTCTGGTCACTACCGCTTGGGTTGCTATTTTTATTGGCGTCTCGTGTTTGAATATCAACATGTATGCGCTCAACACCAACCATAATCGCACCAGATATTGCGAGTATAGCCATTGTTCGTAGTGATTTCCCTCCATTTAAACTCCTGTGGTTTTTCATTTTCAGTCTTTCGTCGAATTGCAGTTTTCTATCGGTGTTTTTCATACAGAAAGAGGATTAAATGATGAAAACTCGTACAGTTCTCAATTAGAATCTGTTTATTCGCTGCCGCACAGCGCTGTTTGATATAGCAAAACCTGCAGATGCGGTCGGAATCTGTTGGCTATGAGTGCCCTGTACGGGCAGTTGAAGTACTTTTACTATACCCCCGCCGTTTGTTTTCGATCAAGCGCAATGCCTTGATTATGTTAATTAGCCACGGTTTGTCAGTACAGCAGATGGCACGCTTAGTGCCCCGTGACTTACAATTTCTTGTAGAGCTTTAATTACATTTTCGCCGTTTTTTTTGGTCGGGGTCTTTTTGTCGACCACTACTAGCATTTTGTTCGGGTACGCCGTTTTTCCATAACCTTTACATCGACCGCATGTGCAATTTGATGATGTGGGTCGCACAGTGGGGCAAGGTAACGGGGATCATGTGAAAGGCTCATTGAAAATCGATTTGTATGGTGAATAACTTTCGCTTTGTTTTTGCAAAAAGGGATTGAGCACTTTTCGCCATGTTCATCTTTCAAAAGCCGTTTGTTTGCAACTGGCATATGTCGTGAAATTGTTTTCCCTTCGACAATTTGCTCAATTAATTTCGCTTCGGCTTTTTCTGCTTGTACCGCCGTTCTCTGCGCTAAATCCTTTTTTCGTTTTTCAAGCGCCTCTAAAATGATCTGATCAATGTTAATTCCTTTTTCTTGCAGCTCGTTGAGCGCCTGTTTCACCGTGTTGCCCAAAATTGGGGTTTTAATGTATGTGATGAGATTTTTTGGTTCAGCGACATAGCTCTCTCGTTGATACGTTTGATGTTCATTTTCTGGACTGGTCTTCTCAGTCATGCCTTCATTGGTCTGCCCGGGCAGACATTTTGCCTCGGTTTGTGGCTCTGCCAAGCCATCTTGAATTTGACCGCTTGCCGCATTGGCGTTTTGGTTTGTAAAAAGACCATCTTCAATTTCGGTGCTAAAATCTGAACTTTGTGGTGTTCGATTTTTTTCTATCAAGTAATCTCTGACAAAAACTTCGAGCGCTACTTTCGATAAAATGAGTACTTTTTCGGCAAGTTCAGCTTGATTTTCTACCGTTGCAATCGAGACTACTCGTGACAATTTATTAACACTCGCGAGCCCCTCAACTAAAATTTCTCTTAATTGTGGCATATTTTCAAAACGCTTATCGAGGTTTATCACTAATCTCACTTGTTCTTTGCTCACACCAGCCAACACGGCGGCAAAATGAAAAATTGAGACAAATTTTTTTCTTTCATAAAGTCGACGCACGTTAACTTCGGGCAAAAGACCAATGAATTTGTTTCGTGCCAAAAGTGCCTCGCGGCCGAAATTTCGACACATTTCGTATAATTGACCATCTGTAATTACTTCGATATTCATAGTACAATATTTGTTAGAATATACAACCTGCTAATGCTCTAATTATGGCTAATTAAGGCCATAATATCAAGATTAGTGACTTGCGAATGCATACTAATTATTTCAAAAAGCGCATACTCATATAAAGGACAATTTGCAATATTTTCACAATGACGCAACCGCACAAAAAAAGCGCTCAAGAAAGTTGTTCCCGAAAACGTTTTTTTCGCTTACCCCCCCCCTACCTCACCAAAACTATTCTTTATAGATCCCGAATTTTATACGCTACCACGCTGGTGTCCCTTCCCTAACAGGTTAAAAAATGGTATAATGTTCTGATGCAATTAAAACAAAATAACGAGAAAAAGAGCCGATCAATGGGCGCGTTTAAAACAATCAAAGTGGTTTTATTGAGTGGAATTTTGGCGCTGTCGCTCACGGGCTCGCTCGTCGCACATAATGTGGTTTTCGCCTTAGAGCGAACAATCGAAAAAGTTTCTGATGATTGTAAGCTCGTTACGAGTGCGGGAACCGTAACGGGAAAAAATGCAGATGGTTCCAATGCTACATCAACGAATTCTTTTACTGTCCCCGACTCATTCGCCGTCGGTCGTTGTCTTTCAACTTCTGGACAGATAGGTTCAAAGTTTTTGCCAATTAATGGCAGAAATAGTGATGGATCGGTCGTTGATAATACAAATAAAAAAGCCCCTGACGGCACCGAGAATAGTGTGCGTATTGTTCTCGTCGATGCCATTGATACGTTGGTGAAAATCGTTGCAACGGTATCGCTCATCGTATTTATTATCGGTGCGCTTATTACCATAGTTTCAGGCGGACAAGATACGTTCATTGATAAAGGAAAAGATGCCATGAAGTACTCTGTTATCGGCCTTGCAGTCGCGCTCTTCTCGTTCATTATTGTCACGTTTGTTCAGTCATTATTCTTCGTTTCGTAGCTCGAAAAAATCCTCAAAATAAAAATGTTCAAAAAAATTACCGCCTTAGTACTCTCGCTCATATTCGGACTTTCAGTCGGAGTATTGTTGCCCGTGAGCGTGGCGTTTGCAGAGAATTTTGATCCTCCAGCTGCCCCTGCCCCGGACGCTGCTGGTGCCGGCGGTTCAGCAAATGCCCGTGACCCCAATACCTTGCGTGTCTATTACTCAGAATCTATCGGCGCAGGTGAAGAGGTCTACCATTTGTCATGGTGTGAAAAAGC